>DATBAA010000247.1:0-5648 GCA_036271755.1 Myxococcales bacterium
TGGCCGACATCTGCGACCTGGCGACGACCGCCATGGACAGCTGCGGCTTCGTCTGGACCGCCATCAACCTCACTCCGGGCGATTCCTATATCGTCCAGGATCGCATCAATGGCGCCGGCGCAGGGATCACCATCTTCAACGTCCACTTCACTGCCACCGCGACGAGCTGGGACAACAGCGCGAATCCCATGCATCCGACTTTCTTCAATGGCGGCAGTGAATGCGGAATTCCAGAGAACAACAGCTGCGCCTCGCTGGAGGGGCAAGCGGACACCGCGACGATGTCTTTCAGCGACTTCGGCCTTACAGATTCGACCTTACCCATCAATTGGACCTGGAAATAATTCGCACGGCCGCCGTCCTAGAGCCGCTCGTACATCGCGAGCTTCACGCGGCGCAGGCCCGCGAACCTTTCAGGCAATGGCTTCTCCTTCCACCCCGGGAGCGCCGCCGCGTCGTCGAAGAGGCGCGCCTCCTCCGGGGCAAGCGCGCCTGCCTCGGGCACCCGGGCGACGATGTAAAGCCTGCGAACGCCGGCCCGCAAGAGCTTCTCGAGCTTCGCGACGCCGCCGTCGGTCCAGGTCCTCTCGTAGACGAAGTTGTCGCGGCCGTTGGCGAAGCTGTCGATTTGCAGTGCGATCCCCCAATTGGCGGCGACGAAGATGGTCTCCGGTCCTTCGGCCGCGGCCGCCTCCGCCGCGGCGGACAGCTCGGGCGAGAAGCGCTCCGCTGATCGGCCTTCCGCGAACGCTTGCTCCACTTTGATCGTCGTCGAGACGCCGGCGGCCAGCACCAGCGCGGCCCCGGCGCCGAGAGCGAAGCGCACGCCGAGCGCGAGCACGCGCTCGGCCCGCTTCGCGGCTGGTTCGAGCGGCGTGAGCCAGGCCACAGCGCCGGCGGCCATCGCGACGTACTGGAACGGCGTTCCAATGACCCAATGATGCACCCAGGTTGCCTTGGGCAAGAGGCAAAGCCCGATGCCGATCGCGAGCCAGCTCAGCGCCAGCACCGCGGCGAGCCGCGCCAGGCGGCGCCCGGACCACGCGCCCGCGAACATCAACGCGCCCATCGAGATGCACACTCCGAGCGTCGACACAGCTCGCATGCGCGCGGATGGCGCGATGCCGAGGACGAAGCTCAGCGGGCCATCGCCGGCGGCCTGCGACACGTAGGCGATGAGCAACGCCCGCGCGGAAGTGAGCGTGAGCGGTATCGATTCGGCCGCGGCGAGTGAGATCAGCCGGCCGGAATCAATCAGGCTCGCGATGTTGACAACGGCGAGCGGCACGGCGCCGGCGAGTAGCCCGCGGACGAGGCCCAACACCAGCGAGCGCTTGCGCAGGCGCGCGCTGGTGGCCAACGCGAGCGCCAGCGGCGCCACCAGCACGATCGCGCTCAGCTTCTCGAAGACGGCGAGCTGCAGGGACAAGCCCATCCAGAACGTCTGCCAAGAGCGCGGCTCCTCGCAGGTCTCGGCACGGAGCCACGCCGCGATGAAGATTGCCCGGAAGAGGAAGCTGAGCGCCACCGGCCCCCAGTCGTGGCGGCTCATCACCAGGAGGCCTGGGTCCGTCAGCAGCAGCGAGGCGAGGAGGAGCGCGGCCCAAGCGCTCCAGCAGCGAGCCGCCGCCGCCACCAGCCACCCCGCGCCCGCGGCGGCAAACGCGAGGCCCAGCAGTCGCCAGGAGATGACGCTGAACGAGGCGTGCGCGACCCGCATCCAGAGGCCGTACACGGTGCTCTTCAGCGCGCCGGAGTAAGGCATGTTCAGGACGGGCATCTGCCCGAGCTTCAAGCTCACCGCGAGCGCGGGATGCTTGCCGGTCCAGAAGAACGCGGCGTCCACCTGATGAACCTCGTCGGCGTACAGCCCTTGGGCTCCGAGACGCGGCGTGGTCAGCGCCAGGAACGCCAGCGCCGTCGCCGCTCCCAGCGCGGGCGCCGTCCACCTTGTCTCCATGTCTGGGAGCCTAGCACCCCGCGGCAAGGCCGCTCGGGGAAAGAGGTCGGTCCTTTCATTCTGGGCGTTGACAGGCCGCCTCGGACGCACGACAGATTGTGCATGAACAAGTTCCAGAAGAGCGATGATGGCAACGTCGTCGACGGGGCTATCGTCGTCTGGATGGGCTCGTCCGGACCCGACGAGGAAGAGCCCGCGCCGGCCGCCGTCTCTGCCGCGACGAAGAATACGGCGGCGAAGGAGCAAGCAGCGGCGCTCGCGTCGGCCGCGGAGAGCGGAGTTCCGTTCTGCCAAAGGTGCGACCCACCGGCGGCGGCCAGAACCAAGTGAGCTCGCTACTGTCCC
The DNA here is from genome assembly GCA_036271755.1 of Myxococcales bacterium. Lineage (GTDB taxonomy): Bacteria > Myxococcota > Myxococcia > Myxococcales > 40CM-4-68-19 > 40CM-4-68-19. The sequence goes on from DATBAA010000247.1 coordinate 2,306, forward strand.
TGCACACGGAACTGCGACGGCGTCAGGAGCAGCGGCGCATTGGACGGCACGGCCATGACCTGGCTGTCCGCCAGCAGCACCGGCGCCCCTTGGCTGCTCACCCGGCTGGCCCCGAGGACGCTTGCGGCCTGCACGCAGAAGGGGGCGACCACCGTGTACTGCGCGCCGCTGAGTTGGTTGCTCTTGGGAACGGCCATCACGGGGCAGGCAGGAATCACGACCTGGTTCGCCATCGTCAGCACGGGAACACCACGCGCGAAGAGGCGCGGCGGCAGCGGGGCAGGTATGGCGATGGCCAGGCCGCCGTGCGCGCAAGTCATCCCCGAGCCGAACGTCAGCAACGCGCCCATGGCGCGCAGCGTATCACGGGGCAACCGTGAAGCTCTGGACCATCCGCGACGAGCAGATGAAGGCCTTCGAAGAGCCGCTGCGCGAGGAGTTTCTGCGCCGCGCGACGCAATTTCTCCGCAGGCATTTCGAGAGCTGCAAGCAGATGCCCCGCGAAGAGCTGGACGCGATGGCCGAGAAGGGCCTTCTGCAAGCGCAGGGCTACGGCATCGTCACCGAGCGCGACGTCTGCAAGTTTCTCGGTGTGATCGCCGTACTGGGCGAAGACCTCGCGGCGCGGTACGACTGGGCACGGCGCATCTTGCAGTCGGATGCCGGTCCTACTCTGAAAGTGAATCGCCTCGTCGCGCGCGCCGCGAGCGAGGCGGGAGAGACGACGGGAAAGACCAAATGACCAGCGACGGAGAGGCGCTCGCCCAAGCCAGCAAGAGCGCGGACGCGAAGTTCCGCGCCGACGCGCCCACCGTGCCCATGACCTCCTGCAGGAGCACGGACTGGATCGACTTCCGCCTGGTCGACGGCACCGGCAAACCCATACCCGGCATCCGCTTCCGGCTCGACAGCACCGACGGCAAGAGCGCCGAGGGCGTCACCGACGAGGACGGCTGCGCCGGCGCCGAGGGTCTGGATCCCGGCAAGTGCCGCATCACCTGGCTGCCCGCCAAAGAGTAGCTTCCCTTTCGCAGCGCAAAGTTCTGACGAGGTTTTCATGCCCGCAAGCCCGCTGCTAGGCGCCGACGAAGTTGTCGCAATCGAGGTGTTGGTGAATGGGGCACCGCTGCCCGACAGCGCCCTGATCTTCAGCATCACCGCGCGCCAGACGACCTCGAGGCCGGGCCGCCTCAAGCTCAAAGCGGACCAGATCACCGGGAGCAAATGCAAACCGGGCAGCGCAATCGCGGTGAAGGTCGGCTACGGCGGCGGGGCCAGGCAGTTCGTGTTCCAGGGCACCGTCCAGAGCGTCGCGGACACCGTCCAGAGCGACAATGCCTTCAGCATCATCGTGGCCGAGGACGCGCTGGAAAAACTTGGCGACGTGATGGTCGACAAGGTCTCCCTGCAGGTGAAGCGCAGCGACATCATCAGTCAGATCATCAGCGAGGCCGGGCTCTCGGCCGACGTTCCCGCCTCCACCGTACAGGAGTCGCAGGTCTTGATCACGGGGAGGTCCGCCCTGGAAGTGTGCATGGAGTTTGCCGCCGACGAGGGGCTTCTGCTCCATGCCGAGGATACGAAGATCATCTTCACGCGGGCCGACGGCCAGCCCGCATCCGTCCTCGCCATCACGTATGGCCAGGATGTCATTCACTTCGCGGGCGTCGGCCCTCGTCAGGTTCCCGGGCAAGTGACTTACAAATCCTGGAGCATCGGTGACGGAGCCCTCCTGCAGGCGCAGGCCGCCGTTCCGCAAGGCACGCTCAAAGGCGTGGTGCGCCAGTCGGGAAACCAGAACCAGGCGTATCTCGACGCGCTGGCGGCTGGCGCCGTGCGCGAGCTTGGGCTGATGGCTTTCTCCGGTGAAACCTCCTTCCAGGGCAGCACGCTCGTCAAAGTGGGCGTGCGGATTCACATGGACGGCCAAGGAGGGGGGAGTCTTGACCCAATGAACTTCGTCCCCGGCGATTATACGGTGACCGGCTGCACGCACGTCATCGAGGACGGCAACTACGTCACGACCGTCAATGTCGGGCTCGACCAGCCGCTCCCGCGCCCTCTGCCCGTACCCGCGCCCTTCTTGCCGGCCGTCGTCAGCAAGATCTGCCAAGACCCGGACGGGCTGGGCCGCTTTCGGGTCCAGCTGGTGACGATCGATCCGGAGCAAGGTGTGTGGGCCTTTCCGGTGAGTCCGTACAACGGCTTCTACTTTCCGCACGACATCGGCGATCAGGTGCTGGTGAGCTTCCTCATGAACGACCCTTCCGTGCTCGCGATCGTCGGCACGCTGCCCAGCAAGAAGATGGCCTTCAGCTACACCCGGGTGGCGCCCGCGGACGACAAACCGGGCGTGGGCCAGCTCGCCTATGGCCAGTCGAAGCTCGAGCTGGCGCCGGGAACCGGCAGCGGCGTGGCCATCGCCTCGTTGTCGACGCAAGCGCTGAAAGTAGAGCTTCGCGACGGCGGCAATTCGGATCAGAAGATCTCGTTGCAGGGCGCGCAGGCCGCCACTGCCGAAGTGGCCGACGGCCACGTGCGCCTCAAGACCGGCGCGTCGCTCATCGATGTCGCCCAGACCCAGATCTCCAGCAGCAGCCCGCTGATCCAGGCCACGGCCCAGACGGCCATGACGTTGAACGCCAGCGCCGGGATCACCCTGGACGCCGCGGTCATCTCGCTCAACAAGGACGCGCTGAAGGTGATTTGAGCGGCAGCGCGCTCACTCAACCGCGCGGCGGCAGGCGCTCGAAGGCCGGCAGCCCATCGGCGATGTGGTGGAAGGGCTGCGTGTCGATGGTGTAGATGGCCATGCGGGCCTGGCCGAACTGCTTCGGATCGTCGAGCGTGCCGATCTTCAAGACCTTCGCGCCGCCCATGCCCGGCGGAATGGTGAAGAGATGCGTGCCGCACCGCTCGCAGAACTCGCGGGTCGCGGGGTTCTTGATGTCGTCGCGGGCAAAGGTCTTGGGCGTTCCCTTGGTGTAGCCGACGCCGCCCGCGGGGATGAGCATGAACAGGTTGGGCCCGCCGCCGGTGAAGTATTGGCATTGGCGGCAGTGACACTGCGCCTTCAGCAGCGGCTCGGCCTCCGTCGCGTACCGCAGGTTGCCGCAATAGCATCCACCTTCGAGCTTCATCTTCACGCCTCCGGCCGCCGGGTATTGTCGAGCCGCGACAGTGTAGCCCCAATGGGGACAGCCGCGGGCCTCAAATGCGTGGGTCGACGTCTGTCTGAATCGACATCGACCGGTGTTTGAGGAGAATGCCAATCGCTCGACACCGAGCCATTGGGGGGAGCACATGATGATCCGGCAGATTCGCGGTCCTTTCACGTGTTGCG
>DATBAA010000248.1:0-3370 GCA_036271755.1 Myxococcales bacterium
CCCACGCCGCGCGTCAGCACCAGGCCCTCCGAGACCGCTTCTCCGCGTTTGATTCGAAGTGACTTCATGAGAGCAGATGCCGTTCCAGCGCACGCAGCGCCGCCAGATTGTGGACCGGCGCGAAGACGCTCACGTGCGGCAGCGCCGCCTGCATGCCTTGCGTGAGCGGCTCGTAGCCGGGGCTGCCGAGCAGCGGATTCAACCAGATCACCTTGCGGCTGCGAAAGCGCAGCGACTCCATCGCCTCGGAGAGCACCGCGGGCTCGCCGGTGTCCCAGCCGTCGCTCAAGATCACCACCACCGTGCGGCGGTCGACGAAGCGCGCGTAGTCGCGGTTGAACGTAGCCAGGCACTCGCCGATGCGCGTGCCGCCGGAGAAGTCTTCCACCTCTGCCGAGAGGCCGCGCAGCGCGCCGCGATAGTCTGGCTGCTGCAAAATGTCGCTGACCCGCTTCAGGCCGGTGGCGAAGACGAAGCTCTCCACCCGGGCGAGGGTGCCTTGCAGCGCGAAGAGGAACTGCAAGAGGAACTGGCTGTACAAATCCATCGAACCCGAGACGTCGCAGATGGCGACGATGCGCGTCTTGCGCGGCCTGCGCTTGCGGCGCCGCAACTCGACCACGTCTCCGGTGGCCAGCGAGCGCCGCACGGTCGCACGCAGATCGACGCGAGGCCCGCGGCGCGAAGACTTCCAGCGGCGGCTGGGCCGCGCCGCCAGCCTGCGCGCGAGCTTGCGGGCCACGCGGCCGATCTCCTCCAGCTCGGCCGAGGAGAAGGTGCTGAAGTCCTTCTCCGAGCTGGTCTTCTGATCGCTCGCGCCCGGAACCTCCTCGGGCTGATCGTCCGCTTCGATCTCGTTCTCGCCGCCGAACTGCGACAGCGATGCCGCGCCGGCTTGCGCCTGCGGCGGAGCGCGCTTGCGCACGGTGGACTTGCTCTCGGGCAATTCATTCTTGCGCGGCGTCTCGAAGAGCTCGTCGAAGAGCTGGTCGAAGATCTCGAACTCCTCCGGCCGCGCGGTCAGCACGCAGCGCAAGGCCAGCCTCACCCGCTCGCGCGAGTCGAGGTTCACCACGGTCAATGCGCGGACCGCGTCGATGGCGTGCCCGGAAGTGGCCAGCACCCCGCGGTCGCGCAGCGCGCGGCAGAGAGTGATGGTGCGCGCCACCAGGTCGCCGCTCACGCGTGACCCAGCGGCAGCCTTCCCGCTTCCAACTCGCCGCGCACCTTGCGCAGATCGGACTCGTCCTTGACGAAGCAGCCCAGCGTCTCGCTGACGATCTCGTTGCTCAAGTGCGCGGCGTGCAGCGTCACCAAGGCCTGCGCCCAGTCGAGCGTCTCGGAGACGCCGGGCACCTTGTTGAGCTTGGCGTGCCGCACGCGCTGGACGAGGCCGACGATCTCCTGCGCCAGCTGCTCGCTCGCGCCGGGAACCTTCCGCCGGACAATGGCCAGCTCTTTGGCAAAGGGCGGATAATCGATCCACAGATACAAGCAGCGGCGGCGGAGAGCGTCGGACAGCTCGCGCGAGCGGTTGGAGGTGAGGATGACCTTCGGCTTCTCCACCGCCTTGATGGTGCCGATCTCCGGCACGGTCACCTGGAAGTCGGAGAGCACTTCGAGGAGAAAGGCTTCGAACTCCTCGTCGCTGCGATCGATCTCATCAACTAAAAGCACCGGGGCCTTGCCGCCGTGCGCGATGGCTTGCAGCAAGGGCCGCTTGAGCAGGAACTGCTCGCTGAAGATCTCCGACTCGTCGGCGGTCTTGCCTTCGCGCTCGTGCAAGCGAATGTGCAAGAGCTGCCGCGCGTAGTTCCATTCATAGAGCGCGGTCGATGCGTCCAAGCCCTCGTAGCATTGCAGGCGGATCAAGTCGGTTTGCAGCACCTTGGCCAGAACCTTGGCTATTTCAGTCTTGCCCACGCCGGCATGGCCTTCGATGAGCAAGGGCTTGCCCAGCGCGAGCGACAGATGCAGCGACGTGGCAATGGCCGGGTCTGCGACGTAAGCCTCACCGTCGAGGAGCGTGAGGAGACTCTCGATTTTATCCATCTCACACATGGTCAGAACATGCGCCGCACCGCGCCGTCAAATAGAACGATTGACCATTTGGAAATGACGCAAAAGGACGGTAGAATCACGTCCGCATCAGAGAGGATTTTCTCCGTGAAGCATTGGCACGAGACCAAAGCGATTTTGGATCGGGTGGCGAACCTGACGGGCGAAGGTGTGCCCTCCATCATCGCCACCGTCATTCATATCGCCGGGTCGGCCTATCGCAGGCCGGGCGCCAAGTTGCTGGTCGAGCAGACGGGCGCTACCTGCGGCGGCATCAGCGGCGGCTGCCTGGAGTCTGACGTGCGCGCGCAAGCTCTGGAAATGCTCAAGGGCGCGTCCGGCCGCTTGCTGCACTACGACACCGGCTCCGACGAAGAGACTCTGTGGGGCATGGGCCTGGGCTGCGAAGGCGCGGTCGACATCTATCTGCAGCGCGTCGACGAGCAGGTGCTCAAGCTGCGCCATCACCTGGCGCAAGGACAGCCGTTCGCGGCCGTCACGGTCATTGACGGCCCAAACGCTGGCTGGCAGGCCATCTTCGCGCGCGGCGCTCTCGACGGCTCCACCGGAGACGCCGAGCTCGATCAGAAGATCGTCCAGCGCACCGCCGCGCTGCTCGAGGGCAACGGCGATTCGCAGATCTTCGAGGTGACGCCCCACCGCGTCTTCATCGATCTGTTGCGCACGCCGCCGCGGCTGATGATCTTCGGCGCCGGCGACGACGCGCGCCCGCTCTGCACGCTGGCGGCGCAGGCGGGCTTCGACGTGATGGTGGTCGATCACCGCCCGGCCTATCTCACCGCCGAACGTTTTCCCGAGGCCGTGCAGCTCGTGCTGCGGCGCCCGGAGGCCGGCGTCGAAGGCCTGGGGCTGTCGCGCAATCACTTCGCGGTGGTGCAGACGCACGCGCTGCAGCACGACCGCGCCTGGGTCTCCGCGCTGGCCGCCAAGCAGCTGGCGTATCTCGGCTTGCTCGGCCCGCGCGGGCGCAAAGAGCAGGTGATGCGCGATCTGGCGCTCGACGAGAACGCGCTCTTCGCGCCGGTGGGCCTGGACCTTGGCGCCGACGGTCCGGAGCAGGTGGCCATCAGCATCGTCGCGGAGATGCTCGCGGTGCACGCGCACCGGGAGCCCAGGCACCTGCGCGCGCGGGCGGGAGGCATCCATGCTGCCTGACCGCGCCGTGGCTCCGCCGCGCAGTGAGATCGCGGGCATCGTGCTCGCGGCGGGCCTCTCCAGCCGCATGGGCCGCAACAAGATGCTGCTCGACTTGAGCGGCCGCAGCGTCGTGCGCCGCGCCGTCGAGACGGCC
>DATBAA010000249.1:0-7838 GCA_036271755.1 Myxococcales bacterium
GCATTCAATGCCGGTGTTCTTCAATAACTGGGGCAGCTGCTGGTTGGTCGTATAGGTTTGATACACCAGCAAATGCTCGCCGGGCTCGCTCTTGGCGGCGAGGATCTCGGGCCGCAAGATGGGCGGGTGCAGCGAGGTCCGCGGCTTGCGGACGGGCGGATAGAAGAAGGTGGAGATCAAATAGTGATACGCGGCCGGAACCTTGGCCTTGATGATCCCTTTGGCGATTTGAAAGGAAGCCTCGTGGCCCTGGGTGATGGCCTTCTCGTGCGAGCAGCGGTTGATGATCTGCATGTTGTCGACCGAGATGACCGGCAGCCCGTGATTGACGCCGTACAGGTAGCTCCAGGTCTCGAAGTCGCTGATGACCACTTCGGGTTTGAAGCTGTCGGCGAGGTCGAAGTACGCCTTGATGTTCTTGGGCCAGCCGCCGCGGACCGCGCCCTTGAGGTTGGCGACGAGCGTGCGGAAGTTCCGCACTTCGTTGTCCTCGGTGACGATGGTGAGGCCCCAGATCTTCTTCACGTGCAGGTGCTCGCCGGCACGCTTGGAGAGATATTCGTGGGCGCGGCCGGAGACGACCACCTGCACGTCGTGCTTCTTCACCAGCTCGTCGAGGACCACCCGCGAGCGGATGGCGTGTCCCATGCCTTCGCCGACGACCCCGTAGAGAATGCGCATCGGCTCAGTCTATGCGATCCAGGATCAGCGGCTTGCGGGCAGGCGCGCTGTCGCCCAGCTCGACGGCCTGCAGCAGCCGGAGCTCGCCTGCGTCGAGGCGGCTTTCCGTCGCCGCGTGCAGCTCCGCCAGGACGTCGCCCGTCTTCACGGCGTCTCCCACGCGCTTCAAGATCAGGAGGCCGGCGGCGTGGTCCACCTGGTCTTCCTTCCGTTCGCGGCCCGCTCCCAGCTCTACGGCAGCCAACCCGACGACGCCCGCGTCCAGCGCGGTCAACACGCCGCTCTGCTGCGCGCGCACCTCGCGGATGAGCTTCGGCTGCGGCAGGCGCATGGGGTCGTCGAGCACGCGCGGGTCGCCGCCCTGCGCTTCGATGAGCTGGCGAAACTTCGCCAGGGCCGCGCCGCTGGAGATGGCGGCTTCCAGCTTCTGCCGCGCGTCGCCCGCGATGCCGCCGGCTTTGAGCATCTCGGCGCCGAGCTGCAGGGTGAGCTCGCGGACGTCGTCCGGGCCTTCGCCTTTGAGGATGTCGATGGACTCCTGCACTTCGACCGCGTTTCCCACCGCGTTGCCCAGCGGCGCGTCCATGTCCGTCAAGAGCGCGGTGCAGCCGCGGCCCACTGCCCGGCACAGGTCGACCATGGTGCGCGCCAGCACCCGCGCGTCGTCGAGCGACTTCATGAAGGCGCCCCGCCCCACCTTCACGTCCAGCACCAGCGCGTCGATGCCCTCCGCCAGCTTCTTGCTGAGGATGCTCGAGGAGATGAGCGGCACCGACTCCACCGTCGCGGTCGCGTCGCGCAGCGCGTAGAGCTTGCGGTCGGCCGGGGCGATCTCCGCGGTCTGCCCGATGAGGCAGACGCCCAGCTCTTTCACCAGCCCGGTGAAGAGCGCGATGGACAGGTTGACGTTGAAGCCGGGGATGCTCTCCAGCTTGTCGAGGGTGCCGCCGGTGTGGCCCAGGCCGCGGCCGGAGACCATGGGAACCTTCACCCCGCAGGCGGCCACCAGCGGCGCCAGCGGCAGCGAGATCTTGTCGCCCACGCCGCCCGTCGAATGCTTGTCGACCTTGCGGCCCGGTATGGACGAGAGGTCGAGCACGCGACCGGAGTGGAGCATGGCGTCCAGCCAGGCCGGCAGCTCCTTGGCGGTCATGCCGCGGAAGTAGACGGCCATCAGGAAGGCCGAGAGCTGCTCGTCTGCGACGCTGCCGTCTACGGCGCCCTTGACGATGAAGCGCAGCTCGTCTGCAGAGAGCTCTATCGCATCGCGCTTCTTGCGGATGAGGTCATAGGCACGCATGGCGGCGCAAGGTGGACCAAGCCCCTGGGCGGCGTCAATCGAATCGCGCACCGCCTTTTGTACGTTTCCGCCCCGGGAGTCGTGACGACGTTCGTACAAAACGGTTAGAACGCCGCGGTGAACATCGAGCCTGGCCCCGGGGCGCAGCCTTTTTCTACCGATCTGCTCGCGCAGCTGGAGCGCGCCGTCGCAGCGCGTTCGCAGTTCCGCACCCGCCACCTGCGCGAGGACAAGACGCCCATCTTCACCAACCGGCTGGCGCTGGAGACGAGCCCTTATCTGTTGCAGCACGCGCACAACCCGGTGGACTGGCGGCCTTGGGGTCCGGAGGCGTTTGCCGAGGCCAAGGCGCTGGACAAGCCGCTCTTCCTCTCCGTCGGCTACGCCACCTGCCACTGGTGCCACGTCATGGAGGAGGAGTCGTTCGAGTCGCCCGAGATTGCCCGGGTGATCAACGAGAAGTTCGTGCCGGTGAAGGTGGACCGCGAGGAGCGGCCGGACGTCGACGCCATCTACATGCAGGCCGTGCAGATGCTCACCCAGCACGGCGGCTGGCCGATGACGGTGGTGATGACTCCCGAGGCCCGGCCCTTCTTCGGCGGCACCTACTTTCCCGCGCAGGACGGGCAGCGCGGGTCGCGCTATGGGCTGAAGACCATCTTGCTCGAGCTCGAGCGCGTGTGGCGCGAGGAGCGGCCGCGGGCCGAAGCCGGCGCCACCCAGCTCACGCAGGCGCTGCAGCAGGCCCTGACGGCAGAGGTGCCATCCAGCCTTCCGGGCATGCAGGTGCTGCACGACGCGCTCGAGTACTACTCGCAAGTCTTCGATCACAGCGAAGGCGGCGTGCGGCGGGCGCCCAAGTTTCCCTCCAGCCTGAACGTCCGCTTCCTGCTGCGGGCCTGGAAGCGGCTGGGCAATGAAGATGCGCTGAAGATGGCCGACCTGACGCTGTCGAAGATGGCGCTGGGGGGCATCTACGATCAGGTGGGCGGCGGGTTTCATCGCTACTCGACCGACGGCCGCTGGCTGGTGCCGCACTTCGAGAAGATGCTCTACGACAACGCCCTCCTGGTCTGCGCGTACGTCGAGGGCTGGCAGGCGACGGGGAAGGCGTTCTACCGGCGCATCGCCACCGACGTGCTCGACTACGTCTCGCGGGAGATGACCTCGAAGAGCGGCGCGTTCTATTCGGCGACCGACGCGGACAGCGAGGGTGAAGAGGGGACGTTCTTCGTCTGGACTCCCGCGCAGCTGAAAGCCGCGCTGGGCGAGGCGGACGGCGCGCGGGCGGCGGAGCTCTTTGGCGCCACCGAGGGCGGCAACTTCGAGGGCAAGAACGTGCTCTTCCTGAGCGCCGTGCCGGCAGCTTCCGCGGTTTCCGATAGCGAGCTCTTCCTCGAGCGCGTCCGGGCCATCCTCTACAAAGTGCGCGCCGAGCGGCCGCCGCCGCTGACGGACACCAAGGTGCTGACCTCTTGGAACGGCCTGATGATCTCGGCCTTTTCTCGCGCGGCGCTGGCGTTCGGGCGGCAGGACTACGCGGCCTGCGCGGCGCGGGCTGCCGATGCGCTGCTGCGCGATCACTTCGAAGGCGGCAAGCTGCTGCGGACGGGACGGCACCCAGGGCTGCTCGAGGACCACGCGTTCCTCGCGGCGGGCCTGCTCGATTTGTACGAAGTCTCGGGCGAGGCGCGCTGGCTGACAAAAGCGCTGGAGCTGCACACGATGCTGGCAGAGCGCTTCGCCGATCCGGCCGGCGGGTTCTTTCGCACGCCCGAAGGTGGCGAGGCGCTGCTGGCGCGGGAGAAGCCCGCTTATGACGGCGCCGAGCCGACGGGCAATTCGGTAGCCGCGCTGACGCTCTTGCGGCTGTCGGCCATCACCGGCGACGACAAGCTTCACCAGCGCGCCGAGTCGCTGCTGGCCTCGTTTGGATCGCTGTTGAGCAGCGCCCCGGCGGCGCTGGGCGAGATGCTGCTGGCGGTCGACTTCTCGCTGGGAGAACCGCGCGAGGTGGTGCTGGTGCGGCCGCGCGGAGAGAGCGACGCGGCGTTGCTCGACGTGCTCCGCCCGGTGTTCGCGCCCTCGCAGGTGCTGGTGCGGCACGAAGAGGGCGCCGAGCCGGCGACGGCGCTGGCGCGAGACAGGCCGGCGCAGCAGCGCAAGCCGACCGCCTATGTCTGCTCGCGCGGAGCCTGCCAGCTGCCGGTGACGGAGTCCGCCGCGCTGGCGGCGCAGCTCGGCACCAGCCGATGATTGAAGTCTGATTGCTTTGAAGAGCGCCGTGATTCAACGAGCCGGTTGCGTGATTTTGCAGGCGTGGCCGAGGACTTTGTCGCCGTCTCTGAGGCTGGTCGCTGTCGGCTGCCAGCCGTCCGCGAGGCGCGCCTCGAGGAGCTCGTCGGCGGTTGGCGGATGATCCCAGACGGCGACCGCCGTCAGGCCGCCCAGTCAGGTCGCGCCGAAAGCCAGCGCGCGCCCGTCGGGAAGCGAGGCCACCACGTCGTGGGTGAATTCGTCCTGGGCGACGACGCTAGCGATGGGCCAGCGCTGGGCGACCTGCGCGAGCGTCTCCAGTCCGGAAACCTCGCCAGCCAACGCCGGATCCAGGGCGCCTCGAACTTGCAACATGGGGCCATCATCGCATGCGATGGCGGGCGCGTGAGGCGCGGAGGTTGAAGGCGTTGCCGCAGACGATGGCGCAGCCGCGCCCGGCCGGCACCTGGCTCGACGACAACCTCTCGCTCTTCCGCTGAGCCGACAATTTCGTCGGAAGCAACCGCGCCCGTGACAGGGCATCGTAGGTCGCATGCTCTTCGACCAATTGAAGCTGCGGGAAGTCACCTTCAAGAACCGCGTCGCCGTCTCGCCGATGTGCCAGTACTCCAGCGAGGACGGCTTCGCCAACGACTGGCACCTGGTGCACCTGGGCGCTTTCGCTACCGGCGGTGCCGGGCTCATCTCCACCGAAGCGAGCGCGGTCACGCCCGAGGGTCGCATCTCGCCGCAGGATCTGGGCATCTGGAAGGACGAGCAGATCCCCGCGTTGGAGCGGATCACGAAGTTCATCAAGGCCAATGGCTCGGTCCCCGGAATGCAGCTGGCGCACGCGGGGCGCAAAGGCTCGACGGCGGTTCCCTGGGCCGGCGGCAAGCCGCTGACCGTCGCGCAGGGCGGCTTCTCGCCCATCTACGCGCCCATGGCCGAAGGCTTCTATGAAGGCCACGTGCCCGAGGCGCTCGACGAGAAGGGCATCACCCGCATCGTCCAGGCCTTCGGCGCCGCGGCGGAGCGCGCGCTTCAGGCGGGCTTCCAGTTCCTCGAGATCCACGGCGCTCACGGCTACCTGATCCACGAGTTCTACTCGCCGCTCAGCAACCGCCGCAGCGACGCCTACGGCCAGGACCGCCACAAGCTCGCGCTCGAGGTCACCCGGGCCGTCCGCAAGAAGTGGCCCGAGCGGCTGCCGCTCTTCTTTCGCGTCTCCGCCAGCGACTGGACCGAGGGCGGCTGGGACGTCGAGCAGTCCATCGAGCTGGCCAAGAAGCTCAAGGCCGAAGGCGTCGATCTCATCGACTGCTCCTCGGGCGGCAACGTTCCCACGGCGCGCATTCCGGCCGGGCCGGGCTACCAGTCGCACTTCGCCGAGAAGGTCCGCGCGGGCGCCGCCATGCCGACGGGCGCGGTGGGCATGATCACCTCGCCCCATCAGGCCGAGCACATCCTCCGCACCGGCCAGGCCGACCTGGTCTTCCTCGCGCGCGAGATGTTGCGGCAACCTCACTGGGCGCTCGCCGCCGCGCACGCCCTGGGAGTGAAGGTCGATTGGCCCAAGCAATACGAGCGGGCACAGTAATCCGGCGCACTCTCGCTCGCACGAAGCACGGCTGTGCGTTCCTAGACAATTCCCACTCCGGTGCGCAGTTTCATTCGCACGGAGGAACAAACAAAAATGCGACTCGGTAAATTGGCAGCAACGATTCTGGCTTCTGGTTCTCTCGCGGCTTTTGGCGCCTTTGCCCAGTCGGGCGGCGGTGCGGGTGGCGCGGGAGCGGGTGCGGGCGGCGCAGCCGGCGGAGCGGCAACGGGTGCTCCAACGGCGGGCTCCTCGGGCATGGGCACGAGCGGCACCTCGACCGGCTCGACGGGCACTTCGGGCGGCGTGACCGGCTCGACCGGCACCACCGGCACCGGCACGATGGGCACTGACAACGCCACGGGCAGCTCGTCCACGGCCATCAACCCGGCCAGCCCCAGCACCTCGCCCACCACCGGCTCGTCGACCAGCGGTCTCCCCAACGACCCCAGCGCCACGAGCCCCTCGACCGGCTCTTCGACTGGTTCTTCGACCAGCACCACCCCGTCGACCGACCCGAGCACGGGCAGCACCAGCACCCCGAACTCGAAGCCGTAATTCGGCGACATAGATAGAGCGAGCAGACTTGCGGCCTCCCGCCCGTGCTAGAAGCGCGGGTTGGAGGCTCGCATGTTTTTGATCTTGGCGGTTCTTCTCTCTTCTCCCATCGCCCTGCAGTCCGCGCGGATGTTCGACGCGAAGAAGGGCGTCAACGTCCAGCCAGGGCTCGTCGTCGTCGAAGGCGACAAGATCATCCAGGTCGGAGGCACCGTGCCGCCGGGCGCGCAGGTCATAGACCTGGGCGACTCGACGCTGCTGCCGGGCTTGATGGACGCGCACACCCACCTGACGTTCGAGGCCGGCAAGAGCTGGTATCGCGACAGCATGGACGGGCTCCTGCGCTTCAGCACCGAGCAGGCGCAGTACGCCGGCGAGTACGCCAAACGCACGCTGGAGGCGGGCTTCACCAGCGTCCGCGATCTGGGCTCGGGCGAATACATCGACGTCGGGCTGCGCAACGCCATCGACAAGGGCTACGTGCCCGGGCCGCGGATGATCATCGCTGTGCACGCCATCGGCAGCCGCGGCGGACACGCGGACAACGATCCCATCCCCTTCGATCGCAGCCCGCCCGCGACGGTGAAGGAGGGCATCTGCGCCGGCGCCGACCAGTGCCGCGATGCCGTGCGCTGGCAGATGAAGTACGGCGCCACGGTCATCAAGTTCATGCCTTCAGGAGGCGTGCTCTCGCTGGGCGACCCGGTCGACGCGCCGGAGCTCTCTCAAGATGAAATGAACGCCATCGTCGAAGAGGCGCACCACTGGGGCCGCAAGGCCGCGGCGCACTGCCACGGCGATACGGCCGCCAAGATGGCGGTGAAGGCCGGCGTCGACTCCATCGAGCACGGCACCTTCTTGCAGCCCGATACCTTGAAGGAGATGAAGAAGCGAGGCACGTACTTGATGCCGGGACCGATCATCCAGCCGGGCGGCCCGCCGGAAGAAGAAGTGCTGAAGTATCCGCCGGCCATCCAGGAGAAGCTGCGGGCGGCCGACAAGGCGTGGCCCGAAATGATTCGAAACGCGGAGAAGATCGGCGTGCAGATCGCCTTCGGCTCCGACTCGGGCGTGGGCCCGCACGGCAAGACGAACCCGCAGCAGCTGACCTGGCTGGTCGACTACGGCATGACTCCGGCGCAGGCGCTGCAGTCCGCCACCATCACCGACGCTCGTTTGTTCGGCGTCACCGACCGCGGCGAGCTGGCCAAGGGAATGCTGGCCGACGTCATCGCGGTGCCGGGCGATCCGCTCAAGGACATCAAGGCCATCCAGAAGGTTTCGTTCGTGATGAAGGGCGGCCAGATCTACAAGAACGGCCCGGTCAAGGAGCAGCCGAAGAAGCTGCTGCTCAAGGCCGCGCGGCTCTTCGACTCGCAGAAGGGCGTGCTGATCCAGGGCGCGTCGGTGCTGATCGAGGGCGAGAAGATCACGGCGGTGGGC
>DATBAA010000250.1:0-2521 GCA_036271755.1 Myxococcales bacterium
CGTGGCTGTCGGGGTTGTCGACCTCGTTGATGGGAACGCCGCCGACGGTGAACTCGATGGCCTGTCCTTGCGCCGCGTTGAAGCCGCGCAGGAAGACCTGCTCCGCGTGGCCTTCGCCTCCTTCGTTGGTGAGAAAGATTCCGGGCGCGAGCTCGAGCAGGCTTTCGGCGTTGCGGCGTGGGACGACGGCGAGTTGTCCCACGTCGATGACGAAGTCGCTGCCGCCGTGCTCGATCTTGCGCTGATAGCCGCGGACGGTCACGTCCTCCACGCGCTCGGACGGCGCCGGAGGTGCTGGCTGCGCCGGTGCCGGACCGGCCGCCGGCAACGGGGCGCTGGGCGCTGGCTCACTGGACGCGGCTTCGAAATGGAAGGGAATGCGCACGCGCGCTTCGAAGGGCACGCCGTCCTTGAGCGCCGGCTTGAACTTCCAGCGCATCACCGCCGCCATGGCCGCGCCGTCCAAAGCCTGGCCGCCGGATTCAGCCACGGAGACGCTGCCGACCGCGCCATCCGCGCCGATGCTCACCAGCAGCACCACCGTGGCGGTCCGTGGGGAGCCCTCTGGAGCAGCCGCAGGAGGCGTCTCGATGGCCTGTGGCGGGACGATGGTCTGGGCGAGCAGCATCAGGAGCGCAATGGTCATCGGACGAAGTGGACGACGAGAAGGTGGGTGTCAGGGACGGGAGCGCCGTTGACGTCGAGCGCCGGACGGAACGACTCGCGCGAGAGGCAGGCGTGGGTTGCGTCGTCGAAGCCGCCGGGCGGGGCGTGGAGCGTGTCGACTTTTTCCAGGGCTCCGTCCTTGCCGACAGTGACGCGAACGGTGACGGCGGCTTCACGCAAGTCGGAGTCCTGGGCCTCGTCCGGCCAGGGGCAGCCGGACCAGTCGCGACGCAGGAGCCCCGCGGGGCGCGAGAGATCTTGCGCGGCCCCGTTGGTGACGCCGCCGATCTTCGCGGTCGTGCCTTCAACGGCTTTGGTGCTGGTGCCTCTCGAGGAGCTGAGGCCGCCGGCGTAGGAGGTGCCCTGGCCGACGACGAGATCGAAGCTGGTCAAGTCTGCCGGGGCATTGTCGGGCGCCTGCGCGATGACGCGGCCCGCTTGCGCGGGAGCAGGCGGAGCACGCGACAGGTGTTCGGCGCGAGCGGCTGGAAGGCGCGGGCGCGGCGGCTCGACGGGCGGCGGCGGCGGGGCCTTCGCTTGCAGCGTCGCCTGGATCTGCGGGTGGACGATGACCGGCGCGGGAGGCGGCGGCCGTTCATGCTGCCGCGCCGCGGCCGCGCCCAGGGCCGCGTGCAGCCCGAGCGCGAGCAAGAGCCCGTAGATGCGCGCGCGGCCGGTGTGTCCCGCGCCGAGACGATCGACGGCCGCGAAGGGCGGCTCGCCGTCGGCCAGGCTTCCCCGCGCAATCACCAGCCGCCGCTTGCGGCCCCGGGCGATCACGGCGTGCTATCCACCGCGAAGGCGATGTTGCTCACGTGCGCCCGCGAGAGCAGGTCCATCACGTGGATGACGCGCTTGTGCGGAACATCGCCGTCGGCCTGGATGACCGCGCGCAAGTCCGGATGGAGCGCCAGCTGCTGCCTGGCCTGCGCGCTCAGCGCGTCGTCGTTCGTCAGCGCGTGGCCGTCGGTGAAGGTGCCGCCTTGCTTTGTCAGCTGCACCGAGAAGATGGCTTGAATGGCGTCGCCGCTGGCGGCCTTGGGCAGCTGCACGCCCAGCGCGGTCGACGGCGCGACCACCAGCTTGGCCGTGACCATGAAGATGATCAGCAGCACCAGCATCACGTCCACCAGCGGCGTGACGTTGATGCCGTTGATCATGCCGCCGTTGCCGTTCGCTTGCCCCGCCACCTAAGCGGCCTCGGATTGGGCCACCGGAACCTCGGCCGAGAGGTGCGCCAGCACGACGCTGCTCAACGCCTCCGTCCGCGCGGCGGTGGTCTGCAGCCGCCGCTGGAAGTAGTTGAACGCCGCCACCGCCGGAATGGCGACAAAGAGACCGACGGCGGTTGCCACCAGCGCCTCGGCGATCGACGACATGATCGCCTGCGGGGCCAACGCCGAGGCGGCCGCCTGCGCCGCATCCGCTGGCCGGCCCAGGATCTCGAACGCCTCGATGACGCCGATGACCGTGCCGAGCAGCCCGAGAAACGGCGCGTTGTTGCCGACGGTGCCGAGAATGGCGAGGCCGCGCTCCAAGCGCACGCGCTGCAAAGCCTCCGCGCCGGCCATGGCTTTCTCGGCCGAGGCCGGGCCCAGATCCGCGTGCCGCAAGCCTGCCACCGCCACCGCTGCTTCGGCAGAGCGCGATCTCTGCAGAGCTCCCAGCGCTTCGCGCACCTTGCCGCCGCGCAAGAAGACGTCCAGCTCCGCCGCCAGCTTGGGAATGTCCTCCTTGAGCGAGTGCAGAAACGCCGCTCGCTCGAGGATGATGATCAGGTCGACCACCGAGAGCGCGAGCAGGATCCACATGACCCACGAGGCCTTGAGATCGAGCAGCGCATGCTTCAATAAAT
>DATBAA010000251.1:0-2334 GCA_036271755.1 Myxococcales bacterium
GAAGCTTCCGGCACCTGGACCATGGAGCAGGCCATCGACCTCTTCGTGAAGGAGGGCTATCAGTCCCGCGTGGTGGGCACCGTCGAGACCAAGCGCGGCACGGCCGACGCGACCTACCTCTATTACGCGCTGGGCAAGCTCGAGATCATGAAGCTGCGCGAGGACCTGCGGGCCAGGCAGGGCGCGGCGTTCAACCTGCAGGCCTTCCACGATGCGTTCATGAAGCAGGGGCCCGCGCCCATTGCCATCATCCGCAAGGCGATGCTGCAGGACGATTCGCCGGCCCTCTAGCGCGCCCTGGACGAAATTGTCGGAACGGAGCCGCTGGCCGACAATTTCGTCGGAGCGGCTGCGCAGCTGAAATCGCGAGCTTGATCGGATGGCGGATTTCTCGCGCCGGCGGCATATCGGCGGGCCGCTCGTTCCGACAATTCCGGCGGCCGGTTTGGTTGAAGCTACGCAATTGTGTTTCGCCGGCCGCGGTGCACGACTGCTCCTCGTCTGAAGCCTCCGCGGCACGGTCCTTGCTGGCCTGATTGGTGTGAATCCCAAGCGCAACCTGGTGGTCGTCGGCAACGGGATGGTCGGCCACAAGTTCCTCGAGCTCTTCCTCGAAGAAGATCAGAGCGACCTCTGGAATCTGGTCACTTTCTCGGAAGAGACGCGGCTGGCTTATGACCGCGTGAACCTCTCTGGGTTCTTCAACGGCAAGTCCGCGGAGGACCTCTCGCTGGTCGAGCCGGGCCTGTATGAAGACGGCGGCGTCACCGTGCATACGGGCGATCGCGCGGTCGCCATCGATCGGCAGCGCCGGGTCGTCACCTCTGCCAAGGGCGCGAGCATTCCCTACGACAAGCTGGTGCTCGCCACCGGCTCCGCGCCGCTGGTGCCGCCCATTCCCGGCCGCGAAACGCAAGGCGTCTTCGTCTACCGCACCATCGAGGATCTCGAGGCCATCCGCGCCTGGTCTGCTCGCGCGCGATCGGCGGTGGTGATCGGCGGTGGCCTCCTGGGCCTGGAGGCGGCCAACGCGCTGGTCCACCTGGGCCTGGAGACGCACGTGGTGGAGTTCGCGCCGCGGCTGATGTCGATGCAGATCGACGACGACGGCGCCCGCATCCTACGCGGCAAGATCGAAGCGCTGGGCGTCTCTGTCCATACCGGCAAGAACACCACGCAGATCGTCTCGGAAGAGGGGCGCGTCTCTCGCCTGCTCTTCGCCGACGGCGGCATGCTCGAGACGGACATGGTGGTCTTCTCCGCCGGCATCCGCGCCCGCGACGAGCTTGCGCGCGACTGCGGGCTGGCGGTGGGCGAGCGCGGCGGCATCACCATCGACGAGCGGTGCCACACTTCCGATCCGGACATCCTCGCCATCGGCGAATGCGCGCACTATCGCGGGCGGACATATGGATTGGTCGGGCCGGGCTATCAAATGGCGCGCGTGGCCGTGAGCTCGTTGAACGACGGCAATGGATCGCTGGGCCACTTCGACATGAGCACCAAGCTCAAGCTGCTCGGCGTGGACGTCGCCAGCTTCGGAGATGCGCACGCCACCGCGCCGGGCTGCCGCATCGTGGCCTTCACCGACTCGTCCGACGGCATCTACAAGAAGCTCGTCGTCAGCGCCGACCGCCAGCGGCTCCTGGGCGGCGTGCTGGTTGGCGACGCTTCTGCCTACAATCATTTGTTGGGGCTGACGCAGAACCAGGTCGCGCTGCCCGCCAATCCCGAGCAGCTGATCGTTCCCCAAGCCGCCGGAGCCGCGCCGCTGATGGGCGTCGACGCGCTGCCCGACGCGGCCTTGATCTGCACCTGCCACAATCTTGAAAAGCGAGCCATCTGCAGCGCCATCCGCACGCAGAATCTCGCCTCGGTGGGCGCCATCAAGTCGGCCACCAAGGCCGGAAGCGGCTGCGGGTCCTGCACGCCGCTGCTCGGCGAGATCCTGGGCCGCGAGCTGAAGAAGGCCGGCAAGGCCGTCAGCAACCATCTGTGCGAGCACTTCCCGCACTCGCGGCAGGAACTCTACCACCTGGTCCGGCTGCACCAGATCCACGGCTTCGAAGAGCTGCTCGCCCGGCAGGGCAAGGGCGCCGGCTGCGAGATCTGCAAGCCGGCCGTGGCCTCGATTCTCGCCTCGACCTGGAACGAAGAGGTGCAGAGCCCCGAGCGCGTCGTCTTGCAAGACACCAACGATCGCTTCCTGGCCAACATCCAGCGCGACGGAACCTACTCGGTGGTGCCGCGCGTTCCCGGCGGCGAGATCACGCCCGAGCAATTGATTGCCCTGGGACTCACTGCCCGCAAGTTCAAGCTCTATTCGAAGATCAC
>DATBAA010000252.1:0-7584 GCA_036271755.1 Myxococcales bacterium
ACGTCCACGTCTTCCGGCAGCGGCCGCCCGCGGGCTTCAGCGAGGAGTCGGCGCCCTACCTCTTCGGCACCGAATCGATGGGGCCGGTGCTCGACGCAGTCAAGGTCGCGGGCCGCAGCGTCTTGACCGTGCTGGGCGGCGCCGATCAGCTGCTCAACTTCGTCCATGCCGGCGCGCGCGAGGTGATTGGCTTCGACATCTCGCGGGCCGCATCCCATGTCGCCGAGCTCAAGTTCGCCGCGCTGCGCACCTTGACTCGCGCGCAGTTCCTCTCGCTCTTTCTCGACCTGCAAAACGGCGCGGCGGCGCGCTTGCCGCGGCTCAGCGAGCCGGCGGCGCTCTACTTTTCGCGCAATGACTTCAAGCCAAAAGTCCGCGTGCGCAGCGCCGAAAAGTTGATGTTGCTCAATCCTTATCTGCAGTCGGACGAAGCTTATCTGCGGACGCGGGCCAACTTGCCGGAGGGCGTCTTCCTCACCGCCGACCTCTTCAACCTGCCCGTGCAGCGCAAGTTCGACGTGGTCTACGTGGCCAACGTGCTCGACTTCAACCGCGCGCGGTCCGCGCAGGCGGTGGAGTCGCTCTGGCCGCTGGTCGAGCCCGGAGGCTGCATCTGCAGCTACGAGTTCGCCTCGCACCAGCGGCGCGACGGCGAATATGGACCGGCTCTCGTGTCCCGCCACGACTTCGGCGGGCTCGTCTACGGCGGCCGCGACAACCTGGCCGTCCTCGAGAGATCAGAGTGGCTGCGGCTGGGGAATGAGTTCGTGGCCATTGGCCAGGGCGGGCAATCGTCGCATCTCTATCGCTCGGGCGGGGTGGTGCTGCGCGCGCCGCGGCCGGGGACCAAGGTCGACGCGCAGGCTTCGTTCCGCTCGCACCGGCTGATGCACTTGCTGGCAGAGCGAATTGGCCGGCCCGGGCTGGCGCTGCCGGCCGCGCTGGTCGACACGCCGCGGGCGCTGCGCGAGCAGGTGACCTCCGCGCAGATGGTCGCCTCGCCGCACCTGCCGGACGGGTTCCGCAAAGCGCACTCGCTTTCCGCGCGCGCGTTGGAGAAGGTCTCCGAGGAAGATCGCCTGGCCGCGGCGCTCTTGTGCGTCCTGACCGCGCAGTGCGATGCGGTGTTGAAGAACGTCTTTCTCTCTCCGGACGGCAAGCCGGTGCTGCTCGATCTCGACACCTGCCTGGGAAGGCCGGTCTGGTGGGGCCCGGCCAGCCGCAGCTGCTTCGCGCCCGGCGGCAAGCTCGCCTTCGCTTCGCGGCAGGAAGCGTTCTCCGATCTTCCCGCCCCGCTCGCTGACTTGATTCAGGGCGTGCTCGCCGGAAGCGAGCTCGGACTCACGCCCGCTGAATCGGGCGCCCTGCGAAGCTGCGCGCAAGCGATCTTCGAGCAAGGCCTGACCCGCGCCGCCCAAAGGCCGCTGCCGGAGCCGCGCGCGTGATCTTCCTCTCCGCGCAGACCGACCATCCCTACTATCACTGGCAGCTGGAGGTGATGATCCTCAACTTCATGCGGTCAGGAATCAATCCAAATTCAATCGAGGCGGTCTTCAGCTACAAGAACAGCATCTCGCCGGCCGCGCGCGCATTGGCCAATGCCTATCCGTTCGTGCGGGTCTTCTTCTACAAGAACACCATCGCCGACGACGCGGGCTATCCGTCGATCTGCCGGCCGCACGTGCTGGCGCAGCACTTCGACCGCTATCCAAAGCTCTCGTCGCAGACCATTTTTTATCACGACTGTGACATCCTCTTCCGCTCGCTGCCCGACTTCGCCCGCCTCGAAGCCGGTCCGTATTGCCATCTCTCCGATACCGTCAGCTATATCGGCGCCCATTACCTGCAAAAGAAGGGCGCTGACTTGCTGTCGAAGATGGCCGCCATCGCCGGCATCGACCCGCAGATCGTCATCGCCAACCAGGCTCACTCGGGCGGCGCGCAGTATTTATTGAAAGGCATTGATTCGGCCTTCTGGCGCAAGGTCGAGGCCGACTGCCGCGCGCTCTACGCTTACTTGCGCAAACGCGAGGAGGACGAGCGCAAGTCACTGAGCGCCGAGGCCTTGAAGACCTACAACCCCGTGCAGAAGTGGTGCGCGGACATGTGGTGCGTGCTCTGGAATCTCTGGGCGCGGGGCAAACAGACGCGCATCGACAAGGCGCTCTCGTTCTCCTGGCCGACCAGCCGCATTTCAGAGTGGAACCGGCACAACATCTTCCACAACGCCGGCGTCGGCGAGAAGCTCAAGGCGACTCACTTCTACAAGGGTGAATACATCCACAAGGATCCCTTCCAACTCGATTTGAGCTACGTGCTCCCGGCGCACTGCAGCTGGCACTACGCGCGCGAGATCGGGCTGGCCCGGGAAGAGCGGAAGAAGTACCGGCAGCGCAAGACGGGCTAGCGCCCGCGACAGCCCGTGCCGTTCGCGCTAACACTCGCCGCATGCGCCTGATCACGCTCGCCGCTTTGACCGCCGCCTGTGCAGCCGCCCCGGACCGGCGCGCGATCGAAGTGACCAGGCGCGCGCTCGTGGTGGATGCGCACTCGGACATCACCGAGCAGATCGTCGAATCGAGCTACGACTTCAGTAAGCGCCACTCGCCGGCCGAGTCGATGGAGGACCTGCCGCGGCTGCGAGAAGGCGGCCTCGACGCGCAGTTCTTCGCCATCTGGATCAATCACGACCGGGTGCCGCCCGATCAGTTCTTCACCGCCGCCGAGCACGAGCTGATCGCCGCCCGCGAGGCGCTGGAGAAGATCCCCGGAATGGCGCTCGCCACCACCGCCCGGCAGGTGCGCGAGAACAAGGCCCACGGCGTGGTCTCGGCGCTCTTCGGCGTCGAGGGCGGCTACATGCTGACGCCCGGCGACGAGGTCGAGCACCTGCGCCGCCTCGCGTCCCTGGGCGCGCGCTACCTGACGCTCACGCACACCAAGCGGGGGTCCATCGGCGGGTCGTCTGGAGACCTGAGCGACGGCGAGGGCCTGACCGATCAGGGCCGCGTCCTCCTCGACGAGCTGTGGAGGCTGGGCGTCGTGGTGGACGTCTCGCACGTCTCCGATCCGCTCTTCTGGGACGTGGTCCGGGTGGCGAAGAAGCCGGTGCTGGCCTCGCACAGCTCTTCGCGCGCGCTGGCCAACGTGCCGCGCAATCTCACCGACGCCATGCTGCGCGCCATCGCCAAGACCGGCGGCGCCGCCTGCGTGAACTTCTACGTCGCCTTCCTCGACGCGGGCACCTCCAACGCCATCAACGCGGCGGAAGATCGGCTGAAGGCCCGCGGCATCGACGTGGCGAAGCTGAGCATCACCGAGGACCGCAAGCTCATCAGCGAAGAGCTGCGCGGCTTTCCGCTGCCGGATGTGGCGGTGGTCGCGAACCACGTCCAGCACATGGTGAAGGTCGCCGGCATCGATCACGTCTGCCTGGGCAGCGACTTCGACGGCATTCCCCTGGCGCCGCGCGGGCTGGAAGACGCCTCGAAGCTTCCCGCGCTCACCCAAGAGCTGCTCAAGCGGGGAATGAGCGAGCCCGACATCGCCAAGATCCTGGGCGGGAATCTGCTGCGCGTCCTCGAAGCAAATGAGGCTCAGCGCTGAGTGGCGATGACGCCGCTGGCGGCTGCTTCGGCCTGCTGCGCGTAGAGGACGAAGCCTTGCGCGCGGGCGTCGGCGGCCAGCGCCATCAGCTTGTCGTGCGCTCCGGGCCGGCTGGCGCGCTGCTCGATCTGCGCCAGCGTCAAGCGCGCCTCCCACGAGTCGGTGGCCACGCCGGTCTTCTGCGCTTCGGCGGCGACCTGGTGGAGGAGCTTCACCGGCTCGTCGATCTGCTGCGGGTGCTCGACGGCTTCGACCCGCGCCACCGCGATGGCCGCCACCGGCTTGCCGATGCGGCTGGCGCTCGACTCGGCGAGCTTCTGCGCCCGCGCGGCGGCTTCCCTGGCCGCTGCCGGCTGACCCTGCGCCAGCAGCGCCCGCGAGAGCAGCGCTTCGCTCTGCACCTCTTCGTCGATGCGCACGCCCGACTTGAAGAGCGCGGCAGCCAGGGTCGCTTCGGACGCCGCTTCGGCGGGCTTTCCTTCGGCCAGGGCGAGCGCGGCGGTGGCTTGATGGATGCGGCCCGTCACCAGCGGCTCCTGCCCTTGATCCGCGGCGCGCGCTTCGATGAGCAGCGCGCGGACGGTCTCGAAGTCGGCCTGCAGCAGCCGCACCATGGCCAGCGCTTGCAGCGTGCTGACCAGGAACGGGTCCTGCTCCTTGCGGCGGATGGCCGCCGCCTGCGTCAGCGCCGTCACCGCGCCCGGCAGGTCGCCCAGATCGAGGCGCAGGTTGCCCAGCGTGGTCATGGCGTTGCTGGCGGGGCGCTGCTCGTGGGCCTCCAGAAGCGTGGTGGTGGCGCGGTTGGCGTAGACCAGCGCCGCCGGCAGATCGCGCGAGCGCCGCAGCAGCACGGAGAGGTTGTGCATCACCGCGCCCTCGTTGAGGCGGTCGCCCAGCTCGTTGAAGAAGGCCAGCGCGGTCTCGAACTCGCGGCGCGCGCTCGCGAGGTCGCCCTGGTCGGCGAAGATGGTGGCCGACATCTGCCGCACGCTGGCCGCGCTGCCGCGGTCGCCGCACTCGGTGTAGAGCCGCTCGGCCTCGGCCAACAGAGGCAGCGAGCGGGCCGCGTCGCCCGACCTGCGCAGCGCCTCGCCCTCGCGGAAGCGGGCGGTGGCCGTCTGCCAGCGGGCGCCGCGCTCCTGCGCGCTGGCGTAGGCCCTGCGCGAGGACTCGAGCGCGCACTTGAGGTCGGCGGTGCGCAGGCAGGCGGTGGCGGAGATGAGATCGATGCGCGCATCGGTGCCGGCCGGCGGCGGCAGCTTGCGCAGCTCGGCGGTGAGCGCGGGGATCTCCGGCCAGCGGCGCGCGGCCATCAGCTCCTCCGCGACATCGAGACCACGATCGAGATCGTTGGGCGCGGCGTCGTAGCGCGCGCGGGCCAGCAGCACCGCGCGCTCGCGATCGCCCAGCGCGCGCCGGTAGAAGATCTCCGCCCGCGTCCGATCGTCGGGCGAGAGCGAGTCCGACAGCTCGAAGGCGCGCCGCGCCGCCTCGCGCGCCGGCGCTTCCTGCCGCAGGAAGAGCAGCGACTCCGCCAGGGCCAGCTGGATGCGCGCGCTCTCCGGCGAGAGCGCCGCGGCCTGGGCCAGCACCGCGCTGGCATGGGCCGCCTCGCGGTCGTGCAGGAACTGCAAGCCCTCGGCGTAGAGCCGGGCTGACTCGAGGTTGTCGGGAAACGCGACGGTCGCGCTCGCGCTCCGCGGCGGCAGGCCGAGCCACCCGCGCACCTCGCCCGAGAGCCCCGCGGCCAGCGCGGTAAGGTGCGTCTGGTCGCCCATCTGCGAGACGAAGCCGGTCTTGTTGGCGGAGGACCAGAGCGCGAGCTCGGTGCGCAGCGTGCCCGTCTGCGAGAGGCTGTAGGTGCCGCCCACCACCAGGTCGACGTTGAGCCGCTTCTTCAGGCGCGCCACGTCCTTCGGCTGCGGCAGCGCTCCGCGCAAGCCCAGGTCGGAGATGGCGGCGGCGACCTCGGCCTCGGGCAGCACGCGCATGCCCGAGTCGGCGGCGAGATCGCTCGCCAAGAGCTCGGCCACCACCGGCCCGATCCAGGCCGCGTCGACATGGTCGGAGAAGTTGTGCGGCGCCAGCACCGCCACGCTGCGCGGATGCGGCGCCGCTGCCCGCAGCCGCCACTGGACGAGGCCGAACACCAGCGCCAGCCCGGCCACCGCGGCGACGGCGATTCCAATCGAGGTGCGCATCGCGCGCGCCCGCCCGCGCCGCAAGCGCGAGAGCAGCTCCTCCATGGACGCGTGGCGCTTCGCCGGGTCGGGAAGCAGCCCCCGCGTCAGCTCTTTGCGCACCCAGCCCGGAACGCCGTGGCTGCGCGGATGCTCCATGCGCCCCGACTCGGCGCGCGCCCGCAGGTCGGGAAAGTTCTGCGCCGGATACGGCAGCACGCCGTACGCCGCCTCGAAGAACATGGTGCAGAAGGCGAAGAGATCGGAGCGCGCGTCGGCCTTCTGCCCGCGCATCTGCTCCGGCGACATATAGGCGGGCGTTCCCAAGAGCGCGCCCATGGGCGTCAGCGCCTTCGCGCCGGTGGGCAGCGACGCCAGATCGGAGAGCGAGATGGGCTTGTCGGGCGGAAGGCTGTCCGCCTCGCCGGGAGCGAAGCCGCTGGCGAGGCCGAAGTCCATGACCCGCGCGCGGCCGTCCTTGCCGACCAGCACGTTCTGCGGCTTGAAGTCGCGATGGACGACGCCTGCGGCGTGCGCGGCCGCCAGACCCTCTCCCGCGCCGGTGAACACCTCGAGCAGCCTCTCGAAGGGGTGCTTCTCCTCCAGCCACCTGGCCAGCGTGACGCCTTCCACCAGCTCCATCACCAGGAAGAGGCGCCCCTGCACCTCGCCGATCTCGAAGACCGGCACGACGTTCGGATGCGTCAGGCGGGCCATCGCCTTGGCCTCGCGCCGCAGGCGGGTCCGGCTGGCGGCCTGATCTGCCGGGCTGCCGACACCGATGCGCAGCACCTTGATGGCCACCTCGCGGCCCAGCTCGGGATCGACCGCCGCCCAGACGCTGCCCATGCCTCCCATGCCGAGCAGGTGCGAGAGCCGGAAGCGTCCCACTTGGACGCCCGGCCTCATGACGAGGGGTGCTGCTTCTGCCAGGCGCGGTTCCATCGGGTTGGGGAGTGTCCCCTGCAGCTTGCCAGGAGACAACTTGTCTACCCGTGAGATCCGTCACGCACACTGATAAGATCCGCGGAATGGTCACCTGTGGAGGGCCGCCACGGCTGCAGAAACGCGCGGTCGCGCTGCAGGAATCGAAGCTGCTGCGCTGGGAGCTATGCGGGCCGGATCTGTTGCTGCGGCTCGACGGCTACGTCCACGTCAGCCTGGGCGTACCGGGGCAGGACCAAGGTACTGCCTGGTCGCAAGAGCTGGAATTGCTGCTGCGCAATGCGCGGATCGTGGAGGAGCCGCGCGAGCTGCCGCTCTGGATCTCGCAGGCGGAGCTGAGCTCGGCCCCGCTCTTGCTCCTGCCCGTGCCGTTCGAGGAGCGCGGCGCGGTGCTGCTCAAGCTCGCCGGAGCCGAAGGGGCGCTGGCGGCGACTGGAGACGGGCTCACCGTCAGCACCGTCTCCGATCCACACTTCATCGAGCGCGTCGGCTAGCTTTCGCCGGCTACTGCGCCTTCTCGGCGGCTTTCTCGGCCTTCTTGTTCTTGTGGTGCTGCACCAGCGCGCCGCCCGCCGCGCCCACGGCAGCGCCCTTCTTGCCGCCCACCACCGCTCCGCCCGCGCCGCCCACCGCGGCTCCCTTGAGCTTGCTGTGGTGCTCGGGCGCGGCCGTGGTCGAAGTGGTCGTGTCCTCCGCGCGCGCCGCGAAGCCGAGGAGCGCCGCCGAGAGGAACGCAATCTTTGCCATGCGAATCATTTTAAAGCTGCCTTTCGAAAGGGTTGTTGAAGACGTGGCCATCGGCGCAACAATTCGCAACGCGCGAGCGCCTGCTTGCAGTCCAAGGTAGAAACCG
>DATBAA010000253.1:0-9599 GCA_036271755.1 Myxococcales bacterium
TTGCCCATTCCGCACATCGTCAACGAGCCGCGCGAGAATGACCGCGCCATGATCGCAAAGATGCCTGGGGTTCTCAGTATGATTCTCGAGGCGTCGGGAGCCGCGGATATCCGGGTGGCTCCGTTCGTGCCAGGCGGCTCGTCCCACTACCTCGGGACATGTCGAATGGGTGCCGATCCCGGCACTTCCGTCGTCGACGCATGGTGCCGGAGTCATGACGTCCCCAATCTCTTCATTGGCGACGGCAGCACTCTGGTCACCGGCGGTGGCGTGAACCCGGCCCTGACGATCTCAGCTCTCGCTGCCAGGACGGCCCACGGAATGATCGCGGCGTTCAAGACCGGTACGGTTTGATGAGGGACGAATTGAGACGGGCAGCGAACGGGTCATCCATCCGCCGGTGGATCGCGCTTACGGCCGCCTCGGGCGGCGCGCTCTTGCGGTCGGAGTTACGGCCTTTCGAGGCACGAGTCAAAGAGTGGCTGGCCACGCGAGCCGCGGGTGACCACGGAGCTGGAGGCGTGGATGAAGGCGACCGGCCGCTGACGGCTCACCAGCGCCAGCTTCTCGAAGTGCTCGCGCAGATCGTCATGCCGAAGGACGAATCAGGCCCTGGAGCAAGTGAAGCGAACGTCGCGGCGACGATCGAAGAGCGGTTGGCCCGCATGCCGTCTCTCCGCGTCGTGTACCTTCGAGGCTTGAACGGCTTCGATGACGTTGCGAAGAAATTGCACGGAGTCACCTTCGAGACTCTCACGGCGGCTCAACAGGTCGAACTGTTCCGGGACGCAGCCGAACCCAAGGTCACGGGCATCGTCCGCCTCGCCGGCGGTGTGGGCTGGAAGATGGCTCGGCTCTACCAGGCGGTTCTCCATCCGCAGATGCAGCTCGTTCCGGTGCTGATTCAGGATGTGCTCGCAGCGTTCTACGCCCATCCGGTAAGTTGGGAATGGCTGCGGTACGACGGTCCGCCGATGCCGCGTGGCTACCCGGATGTCATCCAATACCGGAGAGACAAGGTCTGATAAGAAAGATTATGTCAACTGGCGCCGCGGCCGGATTTCACCAGCGGTAGCCGGCTCCCAAGGCGACCCCAGCCGAGTTGGTGGCGTTGTCATCCACGTCCGTGTCGCGCTGCCCGCTGACAGCCAGCCACATCCGGAATGACCGCGTGAATTTGTACTGAACCCGCGCGCCGATGCCGGCCGTGTTGTCGCCCGTCCCTGATTCGTACTTCCCGGCCTGGACCCAAAGCCGCAGCGACAGATCGCCGATGCGGTGCGTGATCTCCGGCCGCACCAAAAACTGCAGCGGCGCAATCGGAATGCCCACGCCGGCATATGGCGCGTTGGCGATGTCGAAGAAGCCGACCGCGGCCGGCTCCTGGTCGTAATGGTAGACGTCCGCGCTCAGCCGCAAGTCGGTGTCGCGGCTGATGGTCGCCATGGCGTTGGCCGAAAACTTCTGCGAATCGAGGTTGGCCGGCACGCCGCCCAGCGCCGTCAGGACTTGCGGAATGCAATGTGGCCCGCCGCGATTGCACGCCGCCCGCAGCTCCGCGGGAGTCACTTCGCGGTTGGGTGCCGAGGCAAAATGCGCCGCGGTGATGGCCTGGTTGGTGTCCAGGTGCGTGAAGGTCACGGCGGCGCCAAACGACCACTCCAGGTCCGACACGCCGGCCGTGTCGTACGACGCGTCCAAGGTGCCCGTCAGCTCGGACGTCTTCGACTGCACGCGCGCGTTCACGTGATCGGTGTTGCCGCTGGCGTTGGGCGCGCTGAACGACGCGTTGGCGACGGCGGTCGCGAATGGAGATCCGCTCAGGTTCGCCCCGAAGGTCCAATGATCGTCGAGCAAGTAGTCGAGCCCAACAGACAAGAGCACCACCGCGTCGGCCGAGCTGGGAAATTCGCCCGGTGAGGCCGACGGCGTGGCGCCTTCGTGGGTCAAGAGCGCGCCTGCGTTGAGGCTCCAGGCCGGGCTGAGCTCGAAGGACGCGTTGAGCGCGTCGCCGAGGTTGCCGGAGCGCGGGTTGGTGTCGCTCGACTGGGTTACGTTGACGAAGACTTCGTCGCTGACCGTGTTGGCGGCCGATGCTCCCGTGGCGATCAGCGCCGCCGCCGCTAGCCAGCGCAAGCCGCTACTCCCACTCGATGGTCGCCGGCGGCTTGCTGCTGACGTCGAGGACCACGCGGTTGATGCCGCGGACTTCGTTGGTGATGCGGCTGGAGATGCGCGCCACCAGGTCCCAGGGCAGCCGCGCCCAGTCGGCCGTCATGCCGTCCAAGCTCTCGACCGCGCGAAGCACGCAGGCCGATTCGTAGGTTCGCTCGTCGCCCATCACGCCGACGGACTTGACCGGCAGCAACACTGCGAACGCCTGCCAGAGACGTGCTTTCAACGCCTCATCGGCCTTGCCGATCTCCTCCTGGACGATGGCGTCGGCCTTGCGCGTGATGGCGAGCCGCTCTTCGGTGATGTCGCCCAGCACGCGAATGGCGAGGCCCGGTCCGGGAAACGGCTGCCGCGAGACGATGGCCTCGGGCAGGCCCAGCTCGCGGCCCAGCGCGCGGACCTCGTCCTTGAAGAGCTCGCGCAGCGGCTCCACCAGCGACATCTTCATGCGCTCTGGCAGCCCGCCGACGTTGTGGTGGCTCTTGATGACCGCCGAGGGTCCCTTGAACGAGACGCTCTCGATCACGTCCGGGTAGAGCGTGCCCTGGGCCAGGAAGCGCGCGTCGCCGTGCTCGCGGCGGTCCTTCTCGACCTCGTCCTCGAAGACCGCGATGAACTCGCGCCCGATGATCTTGCGCTTCTGCTCTGGATCGCTGACGCCTTTCAAGGCCGTCAGGAAGCGCTGCCGCGCGTCGACGGTGCGCAGCGGGACGTGGAAGTGGCCCGCGAAGGTCGCCCCAACCTGCTCTGCTTCGCCCTGCCGCAAGAGTCCGTTGTCGACGAAGATGCACTGCAGCTGCTTGCCGATGGCCTTGTGCAAGAGCAGCGCCACCACCGCGCTGTCGACGCCGCCGGAGAGCGCGCAGATGACGCGTTCATTGCCGATCTGGGCGCGGACCTTCGCGCTGGCCTCCTCGGCGAAGGCGCCCATGCGGAAGCTGAAGCTGACGCCGCACTCCTCGAGGAACGCCTGGTACAGCTCGCGGCCGCGCGGCGTGTGGACCACTTCGGGGTGGAACTGGATGCCGTAGATGCGCCGGCCCACGTCGGCCACCGCGCAGTAGGGAGAGTTGGCCGACTTCGCGATGATCTCGAAGCCCTTTGGCGGCGCCGCGACCTTGTCGCCGTGGCTCATCCAGACGTCCAGCTCGTCGCCGATCTTCAAGTCGCGGAACGGGCCCTTGGCGTCGAGGACTTCGATCTTCGCCGAGCCGTACTCGCGATGCGCCGTCCGGTCGATCTTGCCGCCCAGCAGCTTGGCCATCAGCTGCAGGCCGTAGCAGACGCCCAGCACCGGCACGCCCAGCTGGAACACCTCGACGTCGACCAAAGGCGCGCCGGCCTCCTCGGTGCTGGCTGGCCCGCCGGACAAGATGATGCCGCGGGGCGCGAACTGTTTGATGGCCGCGAGCGGCATGGTGCAGGGGTGGATCTCGCAGTAGACGTGCAGCTCGCGGATGCGCCTCGCGATGAGCTGCGTGTACTGCGACCCGAAGTCGAGGATGAGGATCTTTTCAGCGTGCAAGTCCGTCATCCCGGCAGGATCTAGCACGGTTGCGCGCGGCGTTAGACAAATCGCGAGGGGTTGATGGAAACCCTAGCGAGAGATGTCGACGGTCAGGTTGGTGGCGTGCACGCCGGCCAGCGTGGTGCCGGTGAAGACCAGCTGGAGCGGGCCCGGGCGGACGTCCGCGGAGGCAGCGATGCGCACGGTCGCGGTGCCGCCCGCGGGCAACTTCGCCGGAGCGATGGTGACCGTGAGGCCGTCTGGCGGCTTGAAGTTGGCGAGGTTCACCGCGCCGCCGGAGACGGTGATGGTGGCGGTGGCCACGCCGCCGGGCGCGAGCCTGAGCACCGATGGGCCGGCCGAGAGCGAGAAGTCGCCCGTGGTGCGCCGCGAAACCAGGGCGGGAGCCGCGCCCGAGAGCATGGCCATGCCGTTCGGGCTGCCGATGCCGGTGGGCCCGTCGTAGCCGGCGGCTCCGCTGCAGAGATAGCTCGGAGTGCAGGTTCCGTTGCTGCCGCCGGAGACGTCGTAGAACTGGCTGGCGTTCGCGTACGGGTATTGCGGCGTCTCGCCGGCGTGGCCCGTCAAAGCAAAGATCGAAGCCACGATGGGCGCGGCCACGCTGGTGCCGCCGAAGACCAGCCAGCCGCCGGCGGAACTCTCGTAGACGGCCACTCCGGTCGCGGGATCTGCGATCGCCGAGACGTCCGCGACGGTGCGGCGCGCGCAGCCCGAATCGTGCTGCCACGAAGGCTTGGACTGCACATTGCTGCAGCCGCTACCGGCGCCGGTCCACGCCGTCTCGGTCCAGCCGCGGCCGCCGGATGTGTGCCTCAAGGTCGTCCCACCCACGGCGAGTACGCCGGGCGCCGCGGCCGGATAGCTCACGCCAAAGCCGTCATCGCCGCTGCTGGCGGTGATGAGCACGCCCGGGTGATCGTAGAACGCCGCGGTGGTGGCCGAGTCGGAAGCGCTCTCGTTGCCGCCATAGCTGTTGCTCACCACCGTCGCGCCCAGCCGCACCGCCGTGTTGACCGCCGCGCCCAGATTGGCCGTCGTGGGCGAGTTGGCCTCGACGAGCAGGATCTTGCAGCTGGGGCAGACGGCGCTGGCCATGTCGACGTCGAGGGTGATCTCCTCGGCCCAGCCGGTGTCGGCCGCGGGCAGCGCGGTGCTGCTGCCGCTCTGCCCGACCTTCTGGAAGCAGCCGTTGGCGGTGGTGCAAGGAGGCAGCCCGAAGTGGGCGCGGTAGACCGCCAGATCGGCCTCGACGTTTGGCGCGTCCATGGCGTCGACGATGGCGATGGTCCGCCCTGCTCCGCCGCCCACCGGCAAGTGATAGGCGCTGGCCAGCTCTGCCGGGCCGTATCCCGCGGGGGACGCGAAGGGCTGGATCTGCCCCCGGCGATTGCAGCGGACGAGGCTGAGGCAGCGCGCGTAGCCGGGCCCCGCCTCGCCGCAGACGTGCCGGTGGTGCAGCGGCTCACGCGCGGCAGCGACGACCGCGGGGTCCGCCCGGACGTCATCGAAGTCAGCGCAACCAACGGCCATCAACGCGACAACAAGCAGTGTCTTGTGCACGTCGCCTAAGCAAAAAAGCCGGCGACTGAAGCGCTAAAGACCCGCGGGCAGCCCGGGAATGCCCGCCTTGCCGGCGTTGATCTGGATGCTCGAGCCCTTGAAGTCGTCGAGCACCATCGGCTGGTACGAGCCGCCCAGGTGCTCCGAGAGGAACGCTTCCGCGGTGGCGAAGAACGCCAGGTTGTTCTCCGGCCGCGCGAAGCCGTGTCCCTCGTCGGGAAAGACCACGTAGCTGACGGGAATGTTCTTCTCCTGCATCAGCTTCACGATCTGGTCCGACTCGGCCACGTTGACGCGCGGGTCGTTCTTGCCCTGGCCGATGAGCAGCGGCCTCTGGATGTCCGCCGCGTGCGTCAGCGGCGACACCTCGGTCATGGCCTTCCTGCCCTCCTCGGTGTCCCAGTCGCCCATGCGCTTCTTGAAGCTCGCGATGATGGGCGCCCAGTACGGCGGAATGGTCTTGACCAGCGTGAGCAGGTTCGAAGGCCCGACGATGTCGACGCCGCAGGCGAACACCGTGGGCGTCATGGTCAGTCCGGCCAGCGTGGCGTAGCCGCCGTAGCTGCCGCCCATGATGGCGATCTTCTCGCGCGGCGAGATGTTGTTCTGGACGAGCCACTCGACGCCGTCGAGCAGATCCTCGTGCATCTTCTTGCCCCACTCGCGGTTGCCGGCGTTGACGAACTTCTTGCCGAAGCCGGTGGAGCCGCGGAAGTTGACTTGCAGGACCGCGTAGCCGCGGTTGGCGAGCATCTGCACCGTGCCGCTGTAACCCCAGCCGTCGCGGGCCCAGGGGCCGCCGTGGACCAGGAGCACCGTGGGCAGCGGCGACGCAGGCTTGCCGGTGTTCGACGGATCGGCCGCCGGAGGCAGCGTCAGGTACGAGACCAGGTCCAGGCCGTCGCGCGACTTGATCACCTCGGGCGTCATGTGCGCCAGCGTCAGCTTGCTCAGCGCCGGCCGCGCGCTGAAGAGGAACGTGGCCTTCTGGCTCTTGCGGTCCCAGCGGTAGAAGGCCGCGGGCTCGACGTCGCTGTTGAAGACCACCATCCAGGTCTTGTCGTCTTGCGTCCGCGACACCACGCTGAACTGTCCCGGCGCCACTTTCTCGAGCGCGGCAAAGTCGGCCTTGACGCGCTTGTCGAGCACCGTCCACTGCTGCTTCTGGTAGTAGAACTGCACCGCCTGCACGGTGTCGTCGGTCGGATGGACCAGCACCGCGCCTGCGTCGGCGCGCTTGTCCTCGGCCAGCAGCTTCTTCTTGCCGCTGCGCAAGTCCACGCTGAAGAGCGCGCCCGTATCGCGGCCGCGGCTGTCGACCAGATAGAGCGCCTTGCCCGCGTGATCGAGACCGTACGGCTGGGTGGTGAGCGCGTCGTCGCCGGGAATGGTGAAGGTGAACGGCTTCTTGCCCTTTGGCGGCGAAAGCTCGGTGACGATGCTGCCGCCGTCGGGGGTCGGCTCGACCGCCAGCTTCACGTGCAGCTGGTGGTCCGCGACGAAGCTGCCGTACTTCGGGTTCTCGAACACCTTCTTGCGCTCGCCGCTGGCGAGGTCGATCTCGTAGACGTCGTGCAGCTTGGGATCGCGATCGTTGAGGCCCACCAGCACCGTGCCCGGCCGCCGGGGCGACAGGTCCATCAGCTCGGCGCGGACCTTCTCCATCGGCGTCAGATCGGTCGCGTCTCCCGCGGCGGTCACGTCGACGCGCCAGAGGTGGAAGTTCTCGTTGCCGCCTTTGTCCTGCAGATAGAGCAGGTGCTTGTTGTCGTAGGTCCAGAAGTATTGCCGCACCGGCCGCGTGCTGTCGGAGGTGACCGCCCGCGCTTGCTCGAGGTTGCCGGCGGGCGCCACCCACACGTTGAGCACGCCGTCCTTGGCCGCAAGCCAGGAGACGAACTTGCCGTCGGGGCTGAGCTTCACGTTGGTGCGCTCGGGGTTGTCGAAGAAGAGCTTGCGCGGAATCAGGTCGGCCGACGGATGGCCTTCCCGCGCTGGCTTGGAGTGCGGCGCGATGGCGATCGGCTGCGGAGCAACGGCTGGCGCGGCAACGGCCGGCGCAGGCGCGGCTGGCGGCGTCTCGACGGGCTTCGCGGTGCTGCAGGCAACGGCCAAAGCGGCACAAAAGATCCGGCGCATGTCGTGACTCCCATTTGCGGAAGCCCGCGACATACCACGCTAGAGCGGCACCAGGCGGCCCGGTTCGTCGTAGAGCGCCCCACCGCCGCCGATGTCCGTCGCCCGCGCCCGCGAGAGCAGATTTGCGCTGCTGCCGGTGCGCAAGTGGCCGCCCTTGGCCATCAGGGCCACGTCCCGCCGCTGTCTCTGATCGTGCTTCACGCGGACGGTGATGCCGCCCACCGCAGATTCGAGCCGCGCCACCGCGCCGTCGGGAATTCCAGCCGCCGAGTCTGGATGCACCGTCACCAGCGGCGGCCCAGGCGGCGGACCCTTTGACCATTGCGAGCTCTGCGCTTTGTCGGTAGACAATGCCATCAAGTAAAGCGGGTATACTTCAGTGACGCGGGCGCGCTCGGGAGCCCCGGTCATGAGGTTGACCTTGCCGGAGGGCGTCGCGAACTTGCGGTCCGCGTAGAGCACCTTCGCCGAGAGCGCGCTGCGCTGCGGACCCTTCTCTTCCAGATCCTGCACGGTGAAGCCCGCGTCCTTCCGCAAGATGCGCTGCTTCCACTCGCGCGGCGTCCCGTCGAGTAGCCCGCCCAGGCCTACGCGCGGCGCCAGCTGCTGGAGGATCTGCAAGTCCGAGAGAACGCCAGGCGGCGGCGCCACCACCGGCTTCGATGCGCCGACGTAGTGATGGCCGTAGGCACCCATCAAGTCGTCGTCCTCGAGCAGCGTCGTCGTCGGCAGCACCAGCGTGGCCGCGCGGGCCGTGTCGGTGAGCCACGGATCGACCACGCAGACGAACTCGCGCGAGCGCAGCGCCTGGTCGACCTGGGCCGCGCCGGGGAGCATGGTCGCGGGGTTGCCGGCGGTGATCCAGATGGCGCGGATGGGCGGGTCTTGCATGGCCAGCACTTGCGGTCCGAAGAGCGGATCCAGCACCGTGCGAGGAGGCTTGCAGGCCGTGAACGACATGTCGAAGGTCTTGCGGCGCTTGAAGTAGTAGGAGACGCCGCCGCCCGGCACGCCCAGGTTTCCGCTGATGGCGCAGAGCGCGTCGAGCGCGCGGACGATGGCTCCGCCGTTCTGCCGCCGCGCCATCCCCCAGCCGACGAGGATTGCGCAGGGCCCTTCGCGCAGCCGCGACGCGAGCTCGACCGCGACCGGCGGCTCGACGTCCGCCTCGAGGCACCAGTCGCCAATGCTCCGCGCGTCCGCGAGCGCGCGAAATTCGTCGAGGTTGTCGCAGTAGGAGCTCGCCGCGGGGTCGACCCAGCCGCGCTCGAAGAGCACCCGCGCGACGGCCATGGCCAGCGCGAAGTCGCCTCCTGGCCGCGGCTGGATGAACCCGGAGCAGAGGTTCGCGGTCTTGTTCCAGACCGGGTCGATCAGCGTCTTGCGCGCCTTGGCCGCCTTGAGCACCGGCACGGAGTGGGGCGAGGAGACGACGACGTTCTTGCCCCAGAGCAGGATGTTGCGCGAATTGTACAAATCGAAGATGTCGTGCGCGTCCTCCTCGCCGAAGTCGAGCATCTGCGCGGCATCTCCGGCGCCCGAGCAGATGTCGCCGCTCTTCACCGTCACCGGCCCGAAGCGGCCGAAGAAGTAGTCCGACAGGTGCTTCAGCGCGCCCAGCGAGCCGCCGCTGCGGTAGTGGAAGATGGCGCTCGGCCCCGACTCCGCGCGAATGCGCAACAGCTCGCGCGCCGCGAAGTCGAGCGCCTCTTCCCAGGAGACCGGCTTGCCGCGGAGCAGCGGCGTCTTGATTCGCTCGGGCGAGTACTGCAGCGGCAGGAAGTTGTTGGTGCGCCAGCAGAGAAAGCCGCCCGTCACCGGATGATCGGGGTCGCCGCCCAGCTGCACCACGCGGCCGTCCTCGACGTGCGCGACGATGCCGCAAGCATCGGGGCAGTCGCGGTTGCAGATGGTCTTGCGCAGCTCCACCATGCGCGCACTGTAGCGGCAAGTGCGCACCTCCATGCAGACCAGTCCGCCAAGAACAGCGTCAGGCCGCTGACGCGTCAAACTTCTGACGCCGGGCCGGCGCGGGCCAAACCAGCGAAAAGGCGCGAGGAATCGCAGGCACGTGGCTTGCGTTGAAGCAGGCCATGGCGTCCATTTTGCTCCTCGACGACGACTCCTACTTCCGCAAGCTGGCCATCTCGGCGCTGCAGGCGCGTTCGCACGTCATCTACGAAGCCACCAAGGCGCG
>DATBAA010000254.1:0-15147 GCA_036271755.1 Myxococcales bacterium
GGCCATCGACGAGGTGCGCGGGCAGCCCGGGCTGCCGGCCAACGAAGCGCTGGCGCTGACCTTCCTGGGGCGCTCGGTGACGCACGAAGTGTTGACGCTCTCTCTGGCTCGCTTCGACGACGAGTACTCGGATGCCGAGGCCGGGGCGATGGTGACGCTGCCCTGGCAGAAAGAGCCCATCGCCTTCCGCGACGTGCAGGCGCTGCTCTCGCGCGAGCCGGACGCGGGCAGGCGCGCGCAGGCCTTCGCGGCCATGAACGCCGTGCGCACGCAGAAGCTGAACCCCATCCTCGAGCGCAAGGAGGAGGCCGCGCAGGTGGCGGCGAGAGAGACCGGCTATCCGGACTACGTGGCTTTGTCCGAGGAGCTGCGGCAGGTGAAGCTGGCGAAGCTGCTCGAGCAGGGCATCGCCTACGTCCGCGCCACGGACGAGCTGTACAAAGCGACCCTCGACCGCGTGGCCCGCGAGGAGCTGGGCATTCCGCGCGAGAAGCTGCGCGTGGCAGACCTGGGCCGCCTCAACCGCGCGCCGGGCCTCGCGAAGTATTTCGACCGCGAGCTGGAGCTGCCGACGCTTTTGGCCTTCCTCTCCGGCATCGGCCTCGACCTGCACACCGCCGCCGGCACCGAAGTTCTGGTCGACGAGAGCACGGGCTCGAAGAAGCGGCCGCGCGCCTTCGTCGAGCCGGTCGATGCGCCGCGCGACGTGCGCCTGTCGGTGAAGCCGGTGGGCGGCCTCGACGACTACCAGACGCTCTTCCACGAGGCCGGCCACGCGGTGCACTTTGCCAGCGTCAGCGTCACGCCGCACGAGCTGGTGCTGCTGGGCTACGGCGCGCCCAGCGAGGGGTTTGGCGAGTTCTTCCGCCACGCCTTCTCCGACCCGCGCTGGCTGTCCCGCTACGCGGAATTCCTGGTGAAGAACGGGAAGCCCAGGCCTTCGAAGGCAGAGCTCGCGGCCATCCAGCGGCGGCTGGCGCTGCGCGAGATGAACTACTTGCGCCGCTACGCCTTCGCCAAGATCGCCTACGAGCTGCGGCTGCACGGGCGGCCCGCGAGCGAGATCGCCTCGGCGCTGGCGCTCTTGCCCGATCGCGCGGCGGCGGAGCGCGACCTGCGCAGCTTGTACAAACAGCTCTTCTCGGTGGCCAACGCCTTCGAGCTCTCCGACGACGAGGCCGGCTCGTACCGCGCCGACGTCGACGACGGCTTTTATTCGGCCGATTACGCGCGCGCCTTCGTCCTCGCGGGCATGATGCACGACGGAATGAGACACCGCTTCGGCGACGACTGGTACGGCAACCCCGCGGTGGGCAAGTTCCTGCGCACGGAGCTCTTCGCGCCCGGCACCTCGCTCAGCCCGGAGGACGTGGCGCAGAAGATGGGCTTCTCCCACGAGCTCGATTTCAATGCCGCCGCCGCGCGCGCGAAGCGCCTCATCGCCGAAGCGGACTCGATGGAGGCCGCTCACTGATGCCGTCGTGGGTGCTGGCGACTTTCTTGCTGCTCTCCATCGCCTTCTCGCTGGCGGTGGCGTTCAGCGCGCCCAAGCAGCGGCGGCTCTTCAAGTGGATTCTCCTCGGCACCCTGTTCGTCTGCTGGCTGGCGTTGGGCGCGGCGCTGGCGCAGATCGTCGCCCGCACTGCCTCGACGCTGGTCACGCCCGGCGGGGCGCGGCAGCCGCACCTGCTCGAGCAGACCATCCGCGAAGGGCTGACCTTGCTCTTCTCCATGGGCGGGCCGGCGCTCTTTGCCACCTTCGTGGGCTGGCTTGCGTTAAAAGCCTCGCGCCGCAAGGAGGCTTGAAACGTTGCCGTTCCGCACCCTCTGGTTCGAAGACGATTCGCTGCACCTGCTCGATCAGCGCTGGCTTCCCGGCCGGGTCGAGACGGTGGTTGCCCGGACGGCGGCACAGACCGCGACGGCCATCCGCGAGATGGTGGTGCGGGGCGCGCCGGCCATCGGCTGCGCGGCGGCGTACGGACTGGCGCTCGCATTGAAGTCGGGCGAGGAGTTCGACCAGGCCCGCGCGACGCTGCTGGCCGCGCGGCCGACCGCCGTCAATCTCCGCTGGGCGCTGGAGCAGCTCTCCGCCGTTCGGCCGCGGACGTTCGAAGCCTTGAAGGCCGCGGCGGACCAGGTGCTGGCGGACGATCTGGCGGCTTGCAAGGCCATCGGCCAGTTCGGAGCGCCGCTCGTTCCCGACGGCCGCGGCATCCTCACCCACTGCAACGCCGGCGGCCTCGCCACCGCGGGCTACGGCACCGCGCTGGGAGTGATTCGCGCCGCGCTCGAGCAGGGGAAGAAGTGCGCCGTCTTCGCCGACGAGACCCGCCCCTGGCTGCAAGGAGCGCGGCTCACCGCCTGGGAGCTGTTGCAAGACGGAATTCCCGTCACGCTCCTGCCCGACGTCGCGGCTGCTTCATTGCTGGCCAGCGGCCGCGTCGGCTGCGTGGTGGTGGGGGCGGACCGCATCGCGGCCAACGGCGACACCGCCAACAAGATCGGCACCTATCCGCTGGCGCTGGCTGCCCATGCCGCCGGCGTGCCCTTCTTCGTCGCCGCGCCGGTGAGCACGCTCGATCCGCGGGCGCAGACCGGCGCTGACATCCCCATCGAGGAGCGCGGCGCCGAAGAGGTCACCCACGTCCAAGGCCAGCGGATCGCCGCCGAGGGAGTGCGGGTGTACAACCCGGCCTTCGACGTCACCCCGGCGCGCTATATCGAAGCCATCATCACCGAGCGCGGCGTCGCCCGGGCGCCCTACGAGCAATCGCTGGCTGGCCTTGCGCGTCCCCCTTCTTGACACAGGGAAGCATCTCCACTAGATCGACCGTCCCTTTCCGCGCCCGGCGGCGGGATCTCCCTGCCAACCGGGCCGAATTCAAGCGGAAAGCATCGGAGCACGCGATGTACGCTGTAGTGAAGACGGGCGGCAAGCAGTACCGCGTCAAAGAAGGCGACAACCTCAAGGTCGAGAAGCTCGAGCTCGAGGTCGGAGCGAACCTGGACCTGGAAGTTCTCCTCGTGGGCGAAGGCGCCGGCGTCAAGCTGGGCGCGCCCATCGTCGACGGCGCCAAGGTCACGGCCTCGGTCGTTTCGCACGGCAAGCACAAGAAGCTCTGGCACTTCCGTACGCAGGAAGAGGGCTGGGACCGCATCCGCGGACACCGCCAGATGTACACCGAGCTCAAAATCACCGGCATCAGCGGTTAAGGGAGGCGACCCATGGCACACAAAAAAGGACAAGGCTCTTCACGCAACGGGCGCGACTCTCCCGGGCAGCACCGCGGCATCAAGATCTATGGCGGCGAGTCGGTGATTCCCGGCAACATCCTCGTGCGGCAGGTGGGCACCAAGGTGCACCCGGGCCGCAACGTCGGAATGGGTCGCGACTTCACCATCTTCGCGGTCGAGACCGGCACGGTGAAGTACCAGAAGGGCCGCGGCGACCGCGTCTACGTGCACGTCGTGCCGCCGGCCGACGCAAAAGCTGCCGAAGCCAAAGCCTGAGCGTTCGTGCAGTTCGCCTATGCAGTTCATTGACGAAGCGGAGGTCCACGCCAAGGCCGGCAATGGCGGCTCTGGCGCGGTCGCGTTCCGGCGCGAGAAGTTCGTGCCGCGCGGCGGGCCTTCGGGCGGCGACGGCGGCAACGGCGCGGACATCATCTTGGAGACCGACGAGCGGCTGACCACGCTGCTCGATTTCCGCTTCAAGCGCGAATACAACGCCAAGAACGGCGAGCCCGGCCGCGGCCGCGATCAGAACGGCCACGCCGCGCCCGAGCTCGTCTTGAAGATTCCGCCCGGCACGCTGGTGCGCGATATCGACTCGGGCGAGGTGCTGGCCGATCTGCGCGACAACAACCGCCGCTGGGTGCTGGCCAAGGGCGGGCGCGGTGGCCTGGGCAACATGAACTTCGCCACGCCCACGCTGCAGGCGCCGCGCTTCG
This sequence comes from Myxococcales bacterium, assembly GCA_036271755.1. Classification (GTDB taxonomy): domain Bacteria; phylum Myxococcota; class Myxococcia; order Myxococcales; family 40CM-4-68-19; genus 40CM-4-68-19. The sequence goes on from DATBAA010000254.1 coordinate 3,954, forward strand.
CGCAGCCGGGCACCGAGGGCGAGGAGCGGCGCGTCCGCCTCGAGCTGCGCCTGCTCGCCGACGTGGGCCTGGTGGGCTTTCCCAACGCCGGCAAGTCGACGCTGGTCTCGCGCCTCTCGCGCGCGCGGCCGAAGATCGCCGACTACCCATTCACCACGCTGCAGCCGCACCTGGGCGTCGTCCAGTACAAAGATGGCCGCAGCTTCGTGCTCTCGGACCTGCCCGGGCTCATCGAAGGCGCGCACCGCGGCGCTGGCCTTGGGTACCGCTTCCTCAAGCACATGGCGCGCTGCCGGGCCATCATCCACTTGATCGACGCCTCGCAGGATCGCGATCTGCTCGCCGACTTCGAGGCCATCAACCAGGAGCTGACGCTCTTCGACCCGGCGCTGGGCCGCAAGACGCAGATCGTGGCGGCCAACAAGGTCGACGTGCCCGAAGCGCGCGAGCGGGCCGAGGCGCTGGTGAAGAAGCTGAAGCGCCGCAAGATCCAGGTGCACCTCGTCTCGGGCGCCACCGGCGAAGGCCTGCCGGCGCTGCTCGACGCGACGGTGCTGGCGCTCGACCGCGCGCCCGTGCCGGTGCCGCTGGAGCGCGACGTGAACCCGACCGCGCCCTCTCGCAAGAAGGAGAGGCTCGAGGCGGACGAACGGGCCGAGGCTGCTCGCGAGCGCGAGGAGCGCGCCCCGCCGCTCACCGGCCGGCAGAAGGATGGCGTCTTCAAGGCCACCGCCGCGGCGCGAGAGAAGCGCGGCAAGGGCAAGTGAGCCGCAGGCGGCCGCCCCGCGCCTGGGTTGGAACGCCGCTGCCGGCGGACCCCTCCGAGCTCTTGGGGCCGCGCGGCCTGACCAGGGAGCTTCTCGACGAAGAGCCCGAAGAAGCAGAGCCGGTTTCGCCGGCGACGGGCGGAGCGGCCTTCTACTGGTCGCTGCTCAGCGACGAGCGCAAGTCGCGCATCGAGAGCGTCGTGGCCTCGCGGCTGGGCAGCGTCGCGGTGGTCCTCGACCGGCTGCTGGACGCGCACAACACCGCCGCCATCCTCCGCACCGCCGAAGGTCTGGGCCTCGGCGGCATCCACGTCGTGCCGAACGAAGAGAGCGACGCGGTCGCCCACCGCCGCGTCACGCAGGACGCGCACAAGTGGCTCGAGATCTCCCAGCACCAGACCGGCGCTCAGGCAGCGGCGGCGCTGAAAGCCCAGGGCTTCGAGGTGTGGGCCGGCCACCTCGACGCCAAGGCCATTTTGTACAGCGAGCTGCCCGCGGACCGGCCGGTGGCGCTCCTGTTCGGCAATGAGCACGAGGGTCCGCAGGCGGAGACGCTGGCGGCTTGCACGGGCACCTTCCGCATCCCCATGGCGGGCTTCACGCAGAGCTTCAACGTCTCGGTCGCGGCCGGCATCGCGCTCTCGCAGCAGGCGCAGCGGCGGCGCGCGTTCTTGAAAGCCGCCGGAGACTTGAGCCCCGCGCAGAGCGCCGCCCTGCGCGACCGCTTCACGCTCTTGGCCGCCAAACTGTCCCGCCGTTTGAAGCGTTGAGCTGCAACAGAGGTCCAAACGCCATGATCGCTCTTCTCGCCCTGCTCCTGGCAGCACCCGCGGACCCCGGACGCGCGCTCGCCCAGCGCGTGCAGGCCTTCTACGCGCACACCAAGGACTTCTCGGCGCAGTTCGCGCAGCACTACAACTACGTCTCCATCGGCAAGGTCGAGGACTCCACCGGCAACGTCGAGGTGAAGAAGCCCGGCTTCGTCCGCTGGGACTACGACAAGCCGGAAAAGCGCACCATCTACGTCGAGAACAAGACCCTCTGGATCTGGAAGCCCGACGACAAGGAGGTGCAGGTGAAGCGCGACTTCGGCGGCGGCGAGCTCTCCGCGGGCTTCACCTTCTTGTGGGGCAAGGGCGACCTCTTGAAGGAGTTCTCGCCCAAGGCGGTCGAGACGCCCAAGGACCTGCCGGCCGGTGACGCGCTCGAGCTGACGCCCCTCAAGCCGGGCGGCAGCGTGCAGAAGCTGATCTTCGTCGTCGGGAAGGACGGCCACGTGCTGGCGAGCGTGCTCACCAACCCCCAGGGCGACGTGAACCAGATCGTCTTCACCGGCAGCAAAGTCGATCAAGGCCTGCCGGCTTCGCGCTTCCACTTCGAGCCCCCGAAGGGCGCTTACGTGCAAGAGTTCTAATCAAGCAAAAATCCCGGCCCGCAGCCACCTTGCGAAACCGCTTCGGGGTAAAAGGCACTCCCTATGAAGCGCATGCTCGCCGTCGCGGTTCTGTTGGCCATCTCCTGTGGAACGTCGCGCACCGTCGTCAAAGACGGGAAGAACGTGCCGTACGAAGAGGCCGCCCAGCCCGACTTCGCCAAGGCCCGCGCGGCGCAGGACGCGAACCGCAACGACGAGGCGGCGAAGCTCTTCGCGCAGTTCCTCAAGGAGTATCCGGACAGCGAGCTGGCCGACGAGGCGCGCTTCCGCCAGGGCCAGTCGCTCTCGCGCGGCGGCAAGCTGCAGGACGCGCAGAAGTCTTTGCAGGACCTGCTCGAGAACCACCCCAACAGCGCCTACAAGAAGCCGGCCGCCATCGAGCTGGGGCTGGTGCAGGCGAAGCTCGGGCAGCCGCTGCCGCTCTCGGCGCAGTCGGCCATCAACGGCATGAGCGAGAAGGAGAAGAACGCCGCGGCCAGCTCGCTGGCGCAGACCTTCGCGCAGAGCGGGCAGTCGGGAGACGCCATGCGCTGGTCGGCGCGCGCGGTCGAGAACGCGCCCGAGGGCCCGGAGCGCGAGGCGCGCTTGAAGGACTTCGTAGCCTCGGTCGAGGCAGCGCCCGCGGCCGACGTGGCCAAGCTGGTGGCTGACCTGGACAGGAAGTCTCCTGCCTGGCCGCCCGCGGCGCTGAAGCTTGCGCGGGTGCAGCTGCACATCGGCGACCGCACCCACGCCTCCGAGCTGGCGGGCGAGATCCTGGGCATCACCGGCGCGGACGGTCCCTACGCCGAAGGCGCGCGCAACGTACAGCACGAGGTGCAGTCGTCGGGGCAGGTGAAGCCCAACCTGGTGGGCGTGGTGCTGCCGCTCTCGGGCGACCCGGTGCTGAAAGGCTTCGCCGATCAGGTGCTCAACGCCATCGCTCTGACGCTCGATCTGCAGAACCGCGGGAATCTCCAGGTGGAGGTGGCCGACTCGAAGGGAGACCCGGAGGCGGCGGCGCACGCGGTGGAGACGCTGGCGCAGCACGGAGTCATCGCCATCCTGGGGCCGCTGGGCATTCAGGAAAGCCTGGCGGCGGCGGCGCGGGCGCAGCAGCTGGGCGTGCCGATCGTCTCCTTGTCGCGCGCCGAAGGCCTCACCGCGCTGGGCGACTACGTCTTCCGCGACATGCCGACGGCGAGCGCGCAGGCCAAGGCCCTGGCCGAATACGCGCAGAAGAAGTTGCTGGTGAAGAGCTTCGGCATCCTCCACCCGGACTCGTCGTACGGCGACGAGATGTCCCGCTACTTCTGGGACGCGGTCGACCAGGGCGGCGCCGAGGTGCGCGGCTACGAGCACTATCCGCTGCGCACCACCACCTTCAAGCCCTTCATCCAGCACCTGGTCGGGCGCTCGGCGGAAGATCTGTCGGAACGCCAGGAGTATGGAGACGAGGCGGAGAAGATCGCCAAGGAGATCACCGACCCCTATCGCCGCCGCAAGGCGCTGGCGCAGCTCAAGAGCCAGCAGGCGCCGGTGGTGGACTTCGACGCGCTCTTCATCCCCGACAGCGCGCGCACCGTGGGCCTCCTGGCGCCGGCCATCGCCGCCGAGGACGTCATCACGGGCGGCTGCGACGCGAAGGAGCTGGACATCATCAAGCGCACCACCAAGAACGAGGCCCTGCGCACCGTGCAGCTGCTCGGGACTTCGCTGTGGGATTCGGCCGACCTGACCGACGAGCGGCGCGGGGTGTCGCGCTACGTGCAGTGCAGCATCTTCGTCGACAGCTTCTATGCCTCCTCCGAGCGGCCGGCGACGAAGAAGTTCGTCGACGACTACGCCAGCGCCTACCACCGCGCGCCCGGCTTTCTCGAAGCCCACGCCTTCGACGCCGCCCAGCTGCTCAAGAAGGCCGCCAACGAGGGCCACCCGGCCACCCGCGAAGCCATGCGCGACGCGCTGGGCTCGCTCAAGAAGCCGCTCGACGGCGCCGCGGGCGAGACGGTCTTCGGCAAGGATCGCGAGGCGCAGAAGCCCTTCTTCTGGCTCTGGGTCAACCGCGGGCAGATCCTCGAGTTCGACCCCGAAGGGCAGCCGCCGGTGCCGCCCGTCGGAGCGGACCAGAGCGTCCCGGGCAAGCCTCCCGCCAAGAAGTAAACGCTCGCCGGACCCGGCGACCGGCCGCGGCGGCGATCCAGCGCTAATATCCAGATCGTGTCGAAACGCATGATGGTCTTTCCCTTCACCGTCCCCACCGACGGCGAAGGACGCATGCTCGACCAGGCGCAGAGCATCTACGCGCGCGCGCTGGCGCGGGCCCTGGCCGAACGCCTGACGGAGCCTCCGCGTCTCGCGGCGAGGCTGGCCGCGCTTACGACCGACGGCGAGGGGCAGGACGGCGGCCCGCGCGGCCACGGCTGGGTGGTGGTGACGCAGCCCTGGACGTTGGACGAGGCCTGCCGCATCGGCCTGCCCGAAGGCACGGAGTATCTGCTGCACGGGTCCGCCGAGCTGACCGACCGCGTGCGGCTGCGCATTCTCCTCGTCGATTCTCCCTCGAAGAAGCTGACGCTCGATCACGTGGTGCTGCGGCCGGTGGACGAGCTCTTCTCGGCGCTCGACGAGGCGGCGGCGGAGATCGCCCAGGCCTTGGGAGAGCGCCCGCCCGAATCTTCCTGGCCGACGCGCAACGTGGAGGCCTTCCTGGCCTACCTGCGCGGCCGCGACATGAGCGCCGCGCACGAGGCGGGCGTGCGGGTGGCAGACCCGCGCAAGAGCTTCGAGCCTTATCTGGAGGCCGCCCGGCGCGACCCGCACTTCGCCGACGCCCAGGACCGGCTCCTGGCGCTGGCGCTCGACTTCGCGCTGGGCGGGCAGGGTCCGGTGGATGTCGCGCGGGCGGGCTGCGAGCGGCTGTTGGCCATCGACCCGACGGCCTACAAGGCCCACGCGGCGCTGGCCGAGATCGACCTGATGGCCGGCAACTCCGCCGCCGCCGAAGAGCATCTGAAGCGCGCGCTGCGGCTCCACGCCTGGCCGCCGCTCTACGAGCGGATGGGCACCGCGCTGTCGCGCCTGGGCCGCTTCGGCGAGGCCATCTCCTGGTTCGAGCGCGCGGTGGCCGAGCGCGCCGACGACGCCGACGCCATCCAGGGCCTGGGAGTGGCGCTGGCCCAGTGCGGGCGGCACGAAGAGGCCGTGGTCGCCTTCCGCGGCGCGCTCTCGCTGGGAGTGCAGACGGCGCACCTTCACGACAACCTGGCCACCGGGCTCGCGGCGTTGGGCCGCGGCAAGGAAGCGCGCGCGCACCGTCAGGAATCTCGCCGCCTGCAGGGAAAGCCGCGCATCGGGCTTTACCTGCTGCGCGATGCGTGGGAATGGCTCTCCGGTGGAACCAGCCGCTGAAGAGGTCATCGCCAAGAGTCCGGGGACGCTGGGGGCGCTGCGGCCACCGCTGCTCAACCTCGGCCTCTTCGCGCTGACGTTCCTCTCCGCCTTCCTGTCGGGGACGTTCCTGCGCGACACGCAGCTGCCGGTGCCGGTCTCCAAGGAGGGCGACTTCCTGGGCCTGCCGCACGAGGTGCTGCAGCAGGCGCTGAGCTTCTCTGCCGCGCTGCTCTTCATCATGCTCTGCCACGAGATGGGCCACTTCGTGCTGGCGCGCAGGCACAAGGTCGACGCGACCTGGCCCTACTTCATTCCGGCGCCCGGGTTCTCCATCGTCGGGACGCTGGGCGCGGTCATCAAGCTGCGCTCGCTGCCGCGCACCCGCCGGGCGCTGCTCGACATCGGCGCTGCAGGGCCCATCGCCGGGTTTCTCGCCACCATTCCGGTGCTCTACACGGGCCTCAGGCTCTCGACGGTGGTGAACGCCGAGGGGCCGTACGAGCAGTGGAACCTGTTCGACGCGGGGGTCGCCTGGTTTCGCACCGGCCACTGGCCGCCCATCCGCGACGCCTTCGACTTCGGCTCGCCGCTGGGCATGAACCTGATGCAGCGCCTGGTGGTGGGAACGCTGCCGGCGGGCAAAGTGCTGGCGCTCCATCCGGTGGCGGTCGCCGGCTGGTTCGGGCTTTTGCTCACCTCGCTCAACCTCTTGCCGCTGGGGCAGCTGGACGGCGGCCACGTGCTCTTCGGCGCCTCGCAGCGGCTGCACCGGTTGCTCGGTCCGCCGCTGGCCGCGGGCCTCCTGGCGCTGGGCGTCTTCACCTCTTTCTCCGGCTGGATCTTGTGGGGCCTGCTCATGGGCCTGGGGCTGGGCGTTCATCCGCCGCTGGCCGAGCCGGAGGAGCGCCTGGATGGCCCGCGCAAGCTGCTCGTGGTGGCCAGCATCGTCCTCTTCGCCTTGTCCTTTTGTCCCGTGCCGCTGATGCTCTTCACGGGGTAGAAGCGAGCCGTGGCCGACACACTGCGAGGCTTGCTCGGTCCGGGGGGCGCACTCTCGCGCGCGCTGCCCGGCTATGAGCCGCGCAAGCCGCAGCTGCAGATGGCCGAGAAGGTCGAGGACGCGCTCGCTGGTGGCCGCGCCCTGGTGGTCGAGGCCGGCACCGGCACAGGCAAGACGCTGGCGTACCTGCTGCCGGCCGCGCGCAGCGGGCTCAAGCTCGTGGTCTCCACCGCCACCAAGACCTTGCAAGAGCAGCTCTTGGAGAAGGACGTGCCGCTGGTGCAGGCGCTGGGCGTGCAGGCGCGCTTCGCCTTCTTGAAGGGCCGGCAGAACTACCTGTGCCTGCTGCGCTACGAGCAGTTCTACAAGGCGCCCACGTTCCTGGTGCGCGACGAGGCCGCGCACTTCGACGCCATCCATGACTGGACGCAGAGGACCCAGACCGGAGATCGCGCAGAGCTCCTGGACCTGCCCGAAAACCTCGCCGCCTGGCGCGACATGTCGGCCACGGCCGAGCAGTGCACCGGCCAGAAGTGCGCGCACTACGACAGCTGCTTCGTCTTCCGCATGCGCAGGCAGGCCGCCGACGCGGACGTGATCATCGTCAACCACCACCTCTTCTTCGCCGACCTGGCGCTGCGCAGCTCTTCGGCCGGAGACACGGGCGCCGCGGTGCTGCCCAAGTACGACGCGGTGATCTTCGACGAGGCCCACGCGGTGGAAGAGGTGGCCACGGAGCACTTCGGCTCGTCACTCTCCAGCTTTCGCGTCTCGGAGCTGGCGCGCGATGCCCTGAAGGCCGCGCAAACCCGGCCGCGCCTCTTGCACGCCGCCGGCCTCGCCGGACAGCTCGCCCGCGAGGGCCGCGACTTCTTCGACGCGGCGGCCGCGCTGGCGCCGGGGCAGGGCGATCGCTGGTCGATCTTGCCCGGAGCGCTCAAGCCGGCCGAGCCCGCGCGCCTGCGGCTGGTAGAGCTGGTGCGCTCGCTCGGGGCAGCCTTGGGCAGCGGAGACGAGGACGATGAGCTGGCGCTGCTCGAGCGCCGCTGCATCGCGCTGGGCGCGGACCTGGGCCTCTTCGCCGAGACCGCGCACGACCCGAAGCTGATCCAATGGGCAGAGTCGCGCGCCAGCCAGGTGTTCCTGCACGCGTCGCCCATCGATGTCGCGGCCATCCTCCAGGACAAGCTCTACGACCGCATCGGCCCGGTGGTCTTCACCAGCGCGACGTTGGCCGTCGGCAACTCGCTCGACTACTTCGAGAAGCGCTCCGGATTGGCCGATGACAGCGGGCCGCTCTTCCCGCTCGACAGCCAGATCCTCGCCTCGCCCTTCGACTACGAGACCCACGCCGCGCTCTATCTGCCCAAGCAGATGCCCGACCCGCAGGATCCGGCCTTCGTCCAGGCCGTGGCCGACGAGCTGCGTAAACTGCTCCCGATCACCGGGGGCCGCGCCTTCGCGCTCTTCACCTCCTTGCGCAACATGCGCGCCGTCCACGCGCTGCTCGCCGACGAGCTGCCCTACCAGGTGCTCTTGCAAGGCGAGCAGCCCAAGGCGCAGCTGCTCAAGCGCTTCCGCGAGAAGCCGTCGGTGCTCTTCGCTTCGCAGAGCTTCTGGGAGGGCGTCGACGTGCAGGGCGACGCCCTGAGCCTCGTGGTCATCGACAAGCTGCCCTTCGCGCCGCCGGGCGAGCCGCTGGTGGCGGCGCGCATCGACCGCATGCGCGCCCAGGGCGAGGATGCGTTCTTTGGCTACCAGGTCCCACAGGCCGCGCTGGCGCTGAAGCAGGGCTTCGGCCGGCTGATCCGCAGCGCCACCGACAGGGGCATCGTCGCGGTGCTGGACGCCCGCATGACCCGCAAAGGGTATGGGCGCATCTTCGTCGATTCATTGCCGAAGTGCCGTGTGCTGCGCGACCCCACAGAGGCGCTGGCTTTCTGGAAGCACGCCAAATCGATATAGAGTTGGAAGGATCTTGGCTGTTGGCGGTGTTCGGGGGAAAGTGTTTCCGAGAATGACTGTGAAGGTGGGCTGAGGTGCAATTCAACACCGGCCAGCGCGAGCTGACGCTGAAGATCGTCTATTACGGCCCCGGCCTGTCGGGGAAGACGACGAATCTGCGCGCGCTCTACCAGCGTATTCAACCGACGCTGCGCGGCCACCTCATGACGTTGGACACCGCCGACGACCGCACGCTCTTCTTCGACACGCTCCCGCTCATCTTCCGCGCCGGAAACCTCAAGGTGAAGCTGAAGATGTTCACCGTGCCCGGCCAGGTGATGCACAACTCCACCCGGCGCATCGTCCTGCAGGGCGCCGACGCCATCGCCTTCATCGCCGACAGCCAGCCGAGCAAGCGCCAGGAGAATTACAAATACTGGCTGAACATGGTCGAAAATCTGAAGATGAACGGCCTCTCGATCGAGAGCCTGCCGAACGTCGTGCAGTGGAACAAAAAGGATCTGGGCGACGCCTCCACCGACGAAGCGATCGTGAAGATGAAGTTGGAGGGCCGCCAGCCGGTCTATGAGGCGGTGGCGGTGCGCGGCGAAGGCGTTCTCGAGACGTTCTTGGGGCTCGTCTCTTTGACCTTCGAGAACATCGACAAGGTCTACCATCTCTCGGACAAGCTCGGCCTCGACCGGCGGGCGTTCGTCGAAGAGGTTAGAAGATGTCTCGTGGATCCGCCGGAGGATACGGGCGGCGAGAAGGGTAAGAACTAAGGTGGCCGAGAGCATCCTGCAAAAGCAGCTCGTGCTGGGTGAGCTGCTCGACTTGCCGAGCTTCACCAACGTCTGCAAGACGTTCGTGGACCTCTACAAGATCGGGCTCAAGGTCTTCGACACGCAGGGCACCAAGCTCGTCGACATGAAGGTCGCCTCGGGCGACTTCTGCGCTTACATGTTCACCGGCCCGAACGGCCGCAGGCTCTGCACGGAGACCGTCACGCACATCAAGGTGCGGCCGCTCGAGCCCCCGGCAGGCGCCAAGGATTCGATCGCGGTGCGCAACTGCTTCTCCGGGCTGCGCTACCTCATGATGCCCATCGTCTACGAGGGCGACATGCTGGGCCGGATCATCTTCGGACCCTTCATGCCCGAGGACGTGGGCGACCTGGGCGACGACCTCAAGTTGCTCGAGGGCGAGTTCGATCTGGGGAAGGCGCGCGAGCTGGTGGACCGCATCCGCCGCGCGCCCGAGACGACGGTGCGCCGGATCATGGAGCACTTCGTCCGCATCGTCGACGTGCTGGTCTTCACCTCGCACAAGGCGATGATCTCGTCCCAGCTGCACATCGAGAGCGTCACCGAGAGCTACCGGGAAGTGCAGGAGAAGAACAAGAAGCTGTCGGACGCGCTGGAGCGGCTGCAAGAGCTGTCGCGGCTCAAGTCGAACTTCCTCGCCACCGTCTCGCACGAGCTGCGGACGCCTCTGACCTCGGTCATCGGCTACTCCGAGATGCTGCTCGCCGGGCTCGCGGGGGAGATGAACGACGAACAAAAAGATTATCTCAAGACCATCTTGGAGAAGGGCGAGTCGCTCTTGCGGCTCATCTCTTCGATCCTCGATCTCTCGCGCATCGAAGCCCGGGGCGTGCAGCTGCACCGGAAGCCCACCGACCTGGAAGAGGTGATCCAGAGCGCGCTCGAGTCGGTGATGCCGCAGAGCTACAAGAAGAACCTGGCGCTCAACTCCGACATGGCGCCGTCGGTGAAGCACGTGACGGTGGACGCCGACAAGATCCGCCAGTGCGTCGTCAACTTGCTCTCCAACTCGGTGAAGTTCACGCCGGCGGGTGGAAGCATCTTCGTGCAGGCCGGTCCGGCCGAGAACGCGCCGGGCAGCAGCGGGCCGTTTGGCAGCTCGGGCTGGTTCCAGATCTCGGTCACCGACAACGGCATCGGCATTCCGCAGGAGCTACTCGACAAGGTGTTCGACACCTTCTTCCAGGCCGACTCTTCGGCGTCGCGCGAGTACGGCGGCGCGGGCCTGGGGCTCTCGATCGTGAAGAGCTACGTCGAGGCGCACGGCGGCGGCATCTCGGTAGAGAGCGAGCTGGGCAAGGGCTCGAAGTTCACGCTGCTCCTGCCGGTCGAGCCGCCGGGGACGGGCCTGGAGCTGGCCTCGCCGCTGCCGCGCGCTTGAGCGCTTCCGAAGCGGACTTGATCGCGCGCTTTCTCGCGCCTTTTCCGCGCGGGGAGCGCGTCGTCATCGGCCCGGGCAGCGACTGCGCGGCGGTGAAGGTCGCCCGCGGGCAGCAGCTGGTCTCCACCACCGACGCGTTGGTCTCGGGCGTCCACTTCGACTGGCGCTGGTTCACGGCGGCGCAGGTTGGCCACAAAGCGCTGGCGGTGAATCTGTCCGACCTGGCGGCTGCCGGGGCAGTGCCGCGCTGGTTTTTGTGCGCGCTCGGGGTTCCTGCACGCGAGGCCACGCGCGCTTCGGGAATCGCCCGCGGCATGGCCCGGCTTGCGCAACTGCACGGTTGCGCTTTGATCGGCGGCAACGTGACGGCGGCGCGGGAGTGGTCCATCACCATCACCGCGCTGGGCGAGGCTCCACGGGCGCGCTCGCGGATGGGCGCCAGGCCGGGGGATGCGCTGGTGGTCTGCGGCG
>DATBAA010000255.1:0-3278 GCA_036271755.1 Myxococcales bacterium
CCCTGGCCGCCCAGTTGCAGCAAGCCGTCGGAGGCCACCAGGGCGAGGACGAGCGCCAAAAGGATGCGCAGCGTCTGCCCCAGCGAGGCGCCAAGCAGCGCGCCCAGCACGCAGAAGATGACGCCCAGCCCCGCCGCGCAGGCCCGGGTGACCGGCGGCCAGAGCGGCGAAGCGGTCAGGTAGAAAGTGGGGATCTCGACGTGCCGGACGAACCAGGCCGCGTCCATCACGTACGCGGCCCAGAGCCAGAAGCCGCCCAGGGCGAGCAGCACGACCTTGCCGGGCAGATCCTTCGCGTTCACGGCCGGAAACTAACCCGGGACCGCGTCGCTAGAGGAGAAGCGTAGCAAGGTGCCGCCGAAAAACTTCGTTTTTCAGCGCACGGCTAGAGCGTCGCCGCCGCCAACATCCGCGCGGCCTCTTTGCGCAGCTCACCCAGCATCTTGTCGTTGAGCCGCAGCGCCTCGCACGCCGTCGTCAGCCGCGCCGGCCCGTCCTGATCGAGCAAGAACCGCGTCCCGGTCTCTCCGGTCAGCGCCACCGCGCCGCCAGCCTCCACCGCCAGCTCCTCGGCGACGGCCAGCACGGCGATCAGCGGGTGCACGTGTCCGTCGATGCGCAGAGTGTGATGCCGTTCGAGCACCACGTGCGTCTCGAGCGGCAGCTTCCAGATGCGCGCCAGCTGTCCCGTCGCCTCGCAGTGCACCTCGTCGACCGCGGTCAGCACGTGCTCCACGCCAATCGAGCGCAGCTCCGGATCCTCCGCCAGCACCACCAGCGAGGCGGCGATGCCGACGTCGTGCAGCAGCCCGCAGAGAAAGGCCAGCTCGCTCTCGAACGCCGCGAAGCGGCACACGGCCCGCGACAGATAGGCGACGGTCGTGCTGTGCCGGCGCAGCTGCTCCAAAGCGGTGGAGAAGCCCGGCGCGCGGAAGATGCGCAGGTTCATCGCCACCTCCATCACCACGTCGCGCATGGTGGCGAGCCCCAACCGCACCACCGCCTGCCGCACCGAGCGGATGGGCGACTGCCCCGAATAGACGGGCGACTGCGCGAGGTGCAGTACGCGCCCGGCCAGCATGGGATCCTTGGAGAGCAGCTCGGCCAAAGCATCGGCGGAGGCGTCGCGCTGGTGCGAGAGCGACATGACCTCCATGGCCACCACCGGCAGCAGCGGCGGGCGGTAGTTGGGAGAGCCAAAGCGCGCGCGCAGGGCGGCGGAGACGTCTTTGGCGGAGACGAAGCGCAGATCGCTCGCGTCGTTTTCGGGAGCTTCGACCCGATAAGGCCTCTTGGTCGGTTCCATCCGTGCACCCACATCGGCACGCTCGCGCGGAATCATCAGCCCCGGCACAAATCAGCAGAATTGGCAGCGGCTTACGCGAAATCAGCGCCGGACGGTGGGACCTGCGGCGGCCTGGCTGCTCATCCCCTTGCATGCGGCCTTCGCCGCGCACACCAAGAGAGAAAACATGATGAAGAGCTTGTGGAAGACGGCGTTGGCGGCGGCGGTCTTGTTCGGAGCCGCCCTTGCCGGGCCGGGGATGGCCAAGGACTGCGACCACTGCGAGGAGAGCGACGGCGCTTGCAACGAAGCAGCCATCCTCGCCGCCGACCAGGCCTTGCAGCAGGACATCGCCGCCCACGGAGTCGTCGCCGCCTTCAGCGCCGCGCTCTCGGACGACGGCCAGCTGATCGCCACCGGCCAGCCGATCCTCACCGGCAGGCAGGCGGTGGTCTCCTTTCTCCAGTCGAGCACGCCTTCCGGCTCGAAGCTGACCTGGATCGTCGGGCGCGGCGACGTCGCTGCCGTGGGCGACCTGGGCTACACCTGGGGCTGGACGACCTTCACCGCGCCCGGCGGGGCGGCCACGACGGGCCACTACATGGCCATGTGGCGCCGCAATCACGGCCACGGCAACCGCACCTATACGTTGCAAGTGTATATGAGGTATACTGCTCTTCCTCGCTCTCCTCCGCCGGCGGGCTTCGGGCCGCTCGCGCCGCCGGTCGACTTCGGCGACCGCATCGACCCGGCACACGCGCTCACCCAGCTGAACACGCTCGACAACGAGTTCTCCGCGCTTGCCGTTGCCAAGGGCCAGCCCGTCGCTCATGAGGAGTTCGCCGCGGTGGATGCCGTCGAGATGTTGACCGACGTCACCTACGGCCGTGACGCCATCGTCGCCTCACACGCCAACGACGGCTTCGTGCTCAGCTGGATCTCCATCGGCGGCAGCGTGTCGGAGAGCGGCGACCTGGGCTACACCACCGGCTCGTACGTGGTGACCGTCCCGGGCACCACCATCTCCATTCCCGGCCACTTCCTCACCATCTGGAAGCGCCAGCCGGACGGCCAGTGGCGGTACGTGGTGGGCGCCGGAACCTAGAGCATCAGGCGGAGGGGCGCCCCGCAAACCGGAAGCGCCCCTCCGCGCGTTACCTCCGGCGGCCATGCCGGAAGCCGCGGAACCACTCCTCACCTCCCGTTACGAGATCGGTCCCTTGCTGGGCGAGGGCGGCATGGGGCGCGTCTTCAAGGCGCGCGATCTCGACCTCGACCGCACGGTGGCGCTGAAGTTCTTGCGCGGTGACGCGCCGGTGCCGGAGAAGCGCTTTCTCGCCGAGGCCCGGGCGCAGGCGCGCGTCGTCCACGACAACGTCTGCCGCGTCTACGAGCTGGGCCGGCTGCCGCAGGGCGTCTTCATCGCCATGCAGTACGTCGAGGGCAAGACCGCGCAGGCTCTGGCGCGGGAGCTGAGCTTGCGCGAGCGCGTCTCGCTCGTCCGCACAGTGGCCGACGCGGTGCAGGCGGCGCACGATCTGGGCTTGCTCCATCGCGACCTGAAGCCCGCCAACGTCCTGGTCGAGCGGCGCGGCGGTCATTGGCATCCGTACGTCACCGACTTCGGCCTGGCGCGCGATCTGGCCACGCCGGGCAGCACCGAGCGCGGCTCCATCCTGGGCTCTCCGCTCTACATGGCGCCCGAGCAGGCCACGGGAGACCTGCCGGCGCTCAGCGTCCGCACCGACGTCTACGGCCTGGGCGGCATCCTCTACGAGATGCTGGTCGGGCGGCCGCCGTTCCTCAGCGCCACCAGCCTGCAGGCGCTCTACCGGACGCTCAATGAAGACCCCGTCGAGCCGCGCAAGCTCGACCCGCAGATCCCCCGCGAGCTGCAGTGGATTGCGCTGCAGTGTCTGGAGAAGAACCCCAAGCGGCGCTACGCCAGCGCCCGCGCGGTCGAGCAGGATCTGGGGCGGTTTCTCGAAGGTCG
>DATBAA010000256.1:0-12824 GCA_036271755.1 Myxococcales bacterium
GAGTGCAAGGCCGACCTGGGCGTGGCCTGGGACGGCGACGCAGACCGCGTGGGCGCCATCGACGAGAACGGCACCATCTTCTGGGGCGATCAGCTGATGCTGCTCTTCGCCCGCGACATCTTGAAGGAGCGGCCGGGCGCCACCTTCGTCAGCGAGGTGAAGTGCTCGCAGACGCTCTACGACGACATCGAGAAGCGCGGCGGCCGGGCCATCATGTGGAAGGCCGGGCACTCGCTCATCAAGGCGAAGATGAAGGAGGAGCACGCGCTCCTGGCCGGCGAGATGAGCGGCCACATCTTCTTCCGCCACCGCTACTTCGGCTTCGACGACGGCATCTACTCGGCGGCGCGGCTGCTCGACCTGATCGCGCGCGACGAGCGGCCCTTCTCGAAGATGCTCGACGGCATTCCCAAGGTCTTTGCCTCGCCCGAGATCCGCTTCGACTTTCCCGAGGAGAAGAAGTTCAAGGCGGTGGAGCTGGCGCGCGAGCGGCTGCGCAAGAGCGGCAAGACCATCGAAGTGGACGGCGTCCGGGTGATCATCGACGGCGCCTGGGGCCTCGTCCGCGCCTCCAACACCCAGCCGCTCCTGGTGCTGCGCTGGGAGGCCACAAGCCAGGAAAAGCTCAAGGAGATCGAGAAGCTGATCCAGGGCACGGTCGAACAGATCCGCAAAGAGCTCACTTAGTAGAAACGTAGCCGCTAAGCCACCTTACGGTGGCCGCGGCTAGCGCTCGAACCCCTTGGCGGTCTAAACTGTCAGGGGGATGAAGCGCGACGAGCTCTACGTCGGAGTCGACCTGGGCGGCACCAACGTGCGCGCTGCCGTCATCGACATGGACGGTCACGTGCTCGGCCAGGAGAAGCATCGCCTGCTCTCGCGCGAGCCGCCGCAGGTGGCGGAGGCCGTCGTGCGCGCCGCCAAGACGGCCTGCGGCGCGGCGGGGCTGCCCTTCGCCGAGATGAAGGGCATGGGCATCGGCATCGCGGCCATGCTCGAGAGCGGCACCGGCATGGTGCTGAACGCGCCCAACCTGGGCTGGAAGAACGTGCCCTTCCTCAAGCTCCTGCAAGCGCGCGCGGGCAAGCTGCCGCTCAATATCGCGAACGATCTCTCGGTGGCGGCGTGGGGCGAGCGCGAGGCGGGCGCGGGCCGGGGCGTGGACGATCTCGTGGTCGTGCTGGTGGGCAGCGGAGTCGGCGCGGGCATCATCATGGGCGGCAAGCTGCAAGAAGGTGCGTCGGGCGTGGCGGGCGAGTTCGGCCACATTTTGGTGCATCCGGGCGGGCGCAACTGCGGCTGCGGACAGCGCGGCTGCCTCGAGGCCTACGCCGGCGGCCACAACCTCGCGGCCTGGGCGCGCGACGATCTGCGCATCGCGCTGGCCGCGGCGCGAGCTGCCGGCCAGAAGTACCCGGCGGTGGGGCGCAAGCTGCTGGAGGCGGTGGGCGAGCCCGACAAGGTCACCGCCGCCGCGATGGAGCGCGCGGCCCACGAGGGCGACGAGCTCTCGCGGCGCCTGCTCGACGAAGCGGGCAACCTGCTCGGCGTTGCGCTGGCGAATCTCGTCACGGTCCTGAACCCAGCGCTCTTGCTGCTGGGCGGCGGCGTCTTGAACGGCTCGCCGCGGATGATGCGCGCCGCGACCGCCGGCATCGACGCGCACGCTTCCAAAGCCGCACGGGCCGCGCTGCGCATCGGCGAGCCGCATCTGGGTGATCACGCGGGCGTGGTCGGCGCCGCATTGTTGGCTCGCGCGTCGTTGGCGGCGGCGGCGTGACCGAGCCGCTCAGTCAGGGATGGTGAAGTGGATGGTGAAGGGGACGGTGGTGGCCACCGCCACGCCGTTTACCTTCGCGGGGGCGAAACGGTATTCGGCGCGGATGGCTCTCAAGGCCGACGCGCCCAATTGATGGCCGGGGTCGCTGATGATGTCGGCTTTGGCGATGGAGCCGTCGGAATCAATCAATAAACGCAGCACGACGTCGCCTTCGAAGCCTTCGCGCTGCGCCTCGGCCGGATAGTACTTTCGCAAGTTGACCGAGTCGCCGTTCAAGACCCGTGGCAGCTCGGTGACTTGCGCTGCCGGAGCATATTGCTCGGCTTTGTATGGCTTCACTTGCGCGGGTTCGGCGGCCTTGTTGCCCGGCGTTCCTTGCAAGGTGTTGCCGGTGCCGACGGCCATGCTGCCGCCCTGCGAGGTGCTCTCCAAGGTGATGCCGGTGATGATGACCGGCACTGGAGTCGTCGCCGGCGCCTCTTTGGTGGGCGGCGGCGGCGCCTTGGTCTCCGGAATTGGCGCCTTGCTGGGGGGCGGTACGTCCTTCGGGATGATTTTCGGAGCCCGGGTGATCTTCAGCGGCACGGGCTTGGGTGGCTCTGGAGCTTTCACCGGCTCGGGAGGCTTTTCCACCGGAGCCGGCGGTTTGACCACCACGTCGAATTGAACCACTTGCTTGGGCGCGGGCGGCGTCGGCAGCACCACCGAGAGCCTCAACAAGATCAACCCGGCGATCAGATGCAGGGCGATGGCCGTCCCCAGCGGTACGGCGGCTCTTTGGACGGCCGAGGCCAAGCTACTCCTGCTTCTCGATCTGGATGGCGAACTTCAAGACGCCGGCGCCTTTCAAGACGTCCAACAAGTGAGTCACCATTCCATGGGTGGCGTTCTTGTCGGCGCCGATGATGGCCTGCACGTCCTCGCCGTGGGCCTGCGCGTCCTTGACCGCGGCGATCAGGCCCGCGTCGTCCATGGGGACGCCGTTCAAATACGTCTTGCCCTCTTTCGAGACCAGGACCGCGAAGGTCTTCTGCAGCGTCTCTCCGCCGTGCGCGGCGCGCGGCAGCTCGATTTCAATCGTCTCCTTGACGATATACGAGGCGGTCACCATGAAGATGATGAGCAGCACCAGCGTGATGTCGACCAGCGGGGTGACGTTGATGCCGGTGATGGCCTCGTCGTCATTGTCGCTCGCGCTGCCGGCCACTTAAGCGCCGCCCTTCGCGCGCGAGACATAAAGCCCGGCGGCGATGGCGTTGCCCAGTGCGTTCGAACGGCCGACCACGCGCTTCAAGAGCCGCTGGAAGATGTTGAAGGCGAGCACCGCCGGGATGGCGACGAGCAAGCCGACGGCGGTGGCGACGAGCGCCTCGGAGATGCCGGCCATGACGAAGCCCGCGGTCGAAGAGCTTCCCACTTTGTTGGCGGTCGCGAGGTCCGCGAACGCGCGGATGATGCCGAGCACCGTTCCGAACAAGCCGATGAAGGGCGCGTTGTTGCCCAAAGTACCGAGCACGAAGAGCCACTGCTCGTACTCGATGCGCCGCTTGTCGATGGTGGACTGGACGGCCTTCTCCACCGCGTCGTTGCCGCCCGAAGCCACCGAGGCCGCGACGCGAACCACTTCGGCCTCCATCGCATCGCCGGTCGCCAGCGCCGCGGCGCCTTTCAGATCTCCGCTCTGGCAGCGCTGGAAGAGCTCGAGGAACCGCCCGGACATGCGGCGGCGGGCGAAGTAGATGGCGCGCTCGACCATCACCGCCACCGAGAGCACCGACAGGCCCAGGAGCAACCACAAGACCCAGCCGGCGCCGAGCAGGGTGAAGGCGAGCAACCTCTGTGCGATCACTTCCCGACTCCTTTCGCGACGCCTGCTTTTGCCACGCGTGACTCCGGCCGCGAAGCGTCGAGCACGAGCTTGAGCGTCTTTTTGGTCAATGAGGAGAGGCCCAGTTGGACGAACCCGTCGGGAGCGACCCAGCGAAAGCCGTCGCCCGGCTGGCCGCTGGCGAGGCCTTGGCGCACGGTCACGCGCACCTCGCGGTGGGTGAGCGTCTGCTCGACGACGCCGCTCAAGGCCAGCTCGCCGTGCAGCCGGATCCCTTGCGGCTTTGCGCGCGGCAGCTCCCAGAGGCCGCCGAAGAGCTTCTCGCCGGCCCGCTTCTCGAGCAGCACCGCGCCATCCTTGCGCAGGAGAGCGAGCGCGTCCCAGGCGAGCAGCGGGCGGGCGGCGCGCACTTTGGGCTCGGGGAACAGCTCCGGCGTCTCTCTTCCCGCGCAGACGGCTCGTAACGGGCAAAGCAGGCATTGAGGGTTACGCGGGGTACAGACGAGAGCGCCCAGCTCCATGAGCGCTTCGTTGAATTCTCCGGGCTTTTCAGAGGGGAGCTCGCGGGCGGCGAGGGCCCAGGACTGCTCGCGGGCGTCTCCGTGCAATTTGTACAATCTGGCGAAGACCCGGGCGACGTTGCCGTCCACCAGGGGCACCGCCTCGCCGAACGCCAGCGAAGCCACCGCCGCGGCCGTGTAGGGCCCAAAGCCCGGCAGCTCGCGCAGCTCCGCCGAAGTGCGCGGCAAATCGCCGCCCGCCGCCTGCGCGGCCCGGTGCAGATTGCGAGCCCGCGCGTAGTAGCCAAGGCCGCTCCAGAGCGCCAGGACGTCGTCCAAAGGCGCCCGGGCCAGCGCCGCCAGCGTCGGAAACCGCTGCAGAAACCGGGCGTAGTAGGGCAGCACCACGTCCACCCGCGTCTGCTGCAGCATCACCTCGCTGACCCAGGTCCGGTACGGGTCGCGCGGCTCGACCCGCCAGGGCAGGTCGCGCTTGTGGCGTTCGAACCACGCGAGCAGCGGCTTCGCGATCTGCTTTGTGCTACTCATGCGCGCCCATGAAGCGCATTCGCGTGCACAGCGTGGAGCAGTACGTCCAGGAGATCGGCCCGCTCATGCAGAAGGGCCTGGCCATGTACCGCGCCGACCTTCCCGAGGAGGGCCTGCTCGGGGTCGGCTTCGAGGGCGAGGAGACCGAGGTGCTCATCTCCATCGCGGAGTTCAAAGCCACGGGCGACCTGATCAAGTACGGCGAGCTCATCGACCCATACGAGCCCGCCGGCAAGAAGTCGCAGAAGGTCAAGGCCGACAAAGAGAAGCCCGCCGCGAAGGCCTGAAGCAACATCACGCCGCGCAGGCTGCTTCGACGTCCGCGACGGTGCGCGGAATGGCCACGGTCAGGTTCTCGCAGCCGCCTCCGGTGACCAGGATGTCGTCCTCGATGCGCACGCCGATGCCGCGAAATTCGGGCGGCGCCTTCTCGTCGTCCGCGGCAATGTAGAGCCCCGGCTCGATGGTGAAGACCATTCCGGGCGCGAGCGGGCGCGGCTTGCCGTCGTCGGTGCTGTAGGACCCCACGTCGTGCACGTCGAGGCCCAGGTAGTGGCTGGTGCGGTGCATGTAGAAGCGCCGGTACGAGCTGTCCTTGATCAGCGCGTCGACGTCGCCCTGCAAGAGGCCCAACTGCACCATGCCGTCCGTCAGGACCCGCACGGCCTCTGCGTGCAGCTCGTCGATGCTCGTCCCTGGCTTCGTCAAGCCGATGCAGACATCCGCCGCCTTGAGCACCGCTTCGTAGACCGCTCGTTGCGCCGCGGAGAACTTGCCTGAAGCAGGGAAGGTCCGCGTGACGTCGGCGGTGTAGAGATCGACCTCGGCGCCCGCGTCGATGAGCACCAGCTCGCCCTCGCGGACCGCGACGTTGTTCTCGTTGTAGTGCAGCACCGTCGCGTTCTCGCCGGCGGCGACGATGGGGTAGTAGCCCCAGCCGCGCCCACCGCTCTTGCGGAATTCGTTCTCGAGCAGGCCGTGCAGATCGTACTCGTGGGTGCCGGGCCGGCCCGCCTTCATCACCGCCAGGTGTCCGTTGCGGGTCAGCTCTATCGCCTTGCGCATGGCCGACAGCTCGCGCGGGTCCTTGTGCAGCCGCAGCTCGTGGACGATGGGCCCCGGATCCTCGATGCGCGTGGGCGCGATGGCGCCGCTCCGGGCGTGCCCACGCAAGTTGCGGATCAGGTTCGCCATGCTGGCGTCGAAGCGCGGCTCGTCTCCGCCCAGGCGGTAGAAGAGCGTGCGCGCCGAGCCGACCAGCCTGGGCAGCTCGGAGTCGAGCTTGCCGACCTCGAACGCCTGGTCGGCCTTGAAGCTCTTCACCGCGCCCTCGAGGCCCGTCCTGCGGCCCGTCCAGGTCTCGCGCTCGCGGTCGCGCGGACGCAAGAAGAGCGTGAAGGGCTTGTCCGAGACGGTGCTCAACACCGCCACCGCCTCCGGCTCCTCGAAGCCGGTCAAGAAGGCCAGGTCGCTGTCGGCGCGGTAGGCGTGCTCGACGTCGCTGTTGCGGGTGGCCACCGGCATTCCGGGGAAGATGGCGGTGGCTCCGCCGGGAGCAATTTCGCGCATGCGCCGCAGCACTTCCGCGCGGCGCTTCTCGTAGATCTCGGCTTCGAAGGCAGGTCGCTGGGGCATACGGAGCGCTGTTGTAACAAGACTTTTGCCCGGAAGGGGCGGTGCGCTTGTCCCACGCCCTGCGTATCCTCTTCCAGGACAACGAAAGGGGAACTCGAATGGCCGACAAGAAGGTTGCCACCGACGCTGAGGTGCGCGGCGCGCTCGCCGAGCTGCCGGGGTGGAAGCAGCAGGGCAAGGCGCTGGTGAAGCAATACGACATGAAAGGCTTCAAGGCGGCGATGGCCTTCTCCGGCACCGTCGGCGAGCTGGCGGAGCGGGCCGACCATCACCCCGACATCCTCATCCAGTTCAACAAGGTGACGTTGACCTTGAGCAGCCACGACGTGGGCGGCATCTCCGACCGCGACGTGCGCCTGGCGCGGCAGGTCGAGGCAGCGGCCAAGGACCAGCTCGCTTGATATAGAGCGGGCGTGGACTTTCACCATCTGCCGGACGAAGCCCTCCTCGCCCAATGCGACATGCAGACCCACCGCGGCAGCGGGCCGGGCGGGCAGCATCGCAACACGACCGATACGGCGGTGCGCCTCGTGCACAAGCCGACGGGCGTCGTCGCCGAAGGCAAGGACCAGCGCTCGCAGCTCTCCAACATCCGCGCCGCGCTGGGGCGGCTGCGCGAGAAGCTGGAGAAGCGCGCCTACCGGCCGCCGCCGCGGAAGAAGACCAAGCCGTCTCGCGGCGCCAAGGAGCGCAGGCTCTTCTCGAAGAAGCACAACTCGCAGAAGAAGGCGCTGCGGCGCGACGAATCGTGATCGCCGCGCTCCTCCTGGCGGTGCTCGCCGCCGATGCCCAGAGCGCTCGGCAGCAGAGCTTTCTCGAGCTGCTGCGGACGTATCCCGAGCGGCCGCCTGTGGAGACGTTCAAGCAGGTGACGGCGCTCATCGAGGCGGGCCCGTTTCCCGAGCGCGACCGGGCCGAATATTGGATTGGCAGCGCCCGCCTGGCCGCCGGAGATCGCGAGGGCGCGCGGCTCTGGTTCAAGCGCTTGGGCCGCGACCATCCGGGCTCGGTCTGGGTGGAGCGCAGCTGGCTCGGGCTGGGTGACGCCGACGCGGTCGAACACAACTATACCGGGTCGCTCGAGTGGTACGGCCGTGCCCGCAGTGCCCGCGACGCGGCCGTCCGCGAGCTGTCGCGCATCGACACCTCGCAGGTGCTGACGCTGCGGCGAAGGCAGCGCATCGCCTGGGCCGCGGGCGCGCTCTCGCTGGCCATCGCGCTCTTCTTCCTGATCCAGGGCCGCCGGGCGCTCTGGCCGCTTCCGGCCGAGACGCGCATCGTGCTGCCGGTGCTGGCCATCCTCTCTCTCTTGTCGGTGAAGATCGACGCCGCGCCGCGGGCCGCCGTGCTGATGATGACCGCCGGGGGCGCCGCGCTGAGCTTCGCGTCCGGCGCCCGCCTGCGCGCTGCCCGGCACAATAAGTGGTTGCACGCACTGCTGGCGCTGGTGGCCTTGGCGGGCCTCGCCTTCGCCGCGTTGTATCGAGAAGACATGATCGGCATGGTGATGGAGACCTTCCGCGTCGGACCAGAGTAGAGTCCGCCGCCATGCCAACCTCTCCTCCGTCAAAAGGCTTTGGTCAGGGCGACCCCGCTCTCGCGCAGTGGGCCATCGAGACCTTCAAACCCGAGGATGACGTGCTGCTGGAGATCCGGGCGCGCGCCGAGAAGGAAGGGCTGCCGACCATCGCCGTCGGCCCGATGGATGGCTTGCATCTCGAGGTCCTGGCGCGGGCCTGCGGCACCAAGAAGGCGGTCGAGATCGGCACGCTGGGCGGCTACAGCGGCGTCTGCCTCTTGCGCGGCATGGGCCCGTCCGGCGTGCTGCACACCTTCGAGATCTCCGAGCACCACGCCAAGGTCGCGCGCGACTCGTTTGCCAAGGCGGGCTTCGCGAACCAGGCGCACGTTCACGTGGGCCCGGCATTGGACATGCTGAAAGGCATCGAATCGCAGGGTCCGTTCGACCTTTGCTTCATCGACGCCGACAAGGTCTCCTACCCGAGCTACCTTCACTGGGCCGCAAAGCACCTGCGCGTGGGCGGCATCGTGCTCGGCGACAACACCTTCGCCTGGGGCGAGATCCACAAGCCCGGCGGCGACGGCAGCCGCGCCGCGCTGCGGACCTTCGACGAGCAGCTGGCCCAGGGCGGCCACTTCCGCGCCACCATGATCCCCACCGCCGAAGGCCTCGCCATGGGCGTCAAAGTCCGCTGATCAAGCGCCGCCGCGGACTTCGGCGTCGGCCTTCAAGACTTCCTCGGCCCGCTTCTTCCGCCAGGCGCGCAGCTTGTCGCGCAGCTCGGGCCGCTTGCCGCCCATGATGGCCACCGCGAGCAGCGCCGCGTTGGCCGCGCCCGACTTGCCGATGGCCAGCGTGCCCACCGGAATGCCCTTGGGCATCTGCACGATGGAGAGCAGCGCGTCCGCGCCGCCCAGCGTGGTCGAGGCCACCGGCACGCCCAGCACGGGCAGCACGGTCTTCGCGGCCACCACGCCCGGCAGGTGCGCCGCTCCGCCGGCGCCCGCGATCAGCACCTCGAAGCCGCGCGACTCGGCGGTCGAGGACCACTCGAGCACTTGCTCCGGCGTACGATGCGCGGACAGCACGCGCATCTCGTACTCGATGCCGAATTCGGTGAGGACCTCGGTCGCGCCTTTGAGCACTTCCAGGTCGGTCTTGCTGCCCATGATGATGCCGACGAGCGGGTTCGCCATTTCGGAGCGTGTAGCCGCAGGCTCGTCATCGGTCAAGATGGTACGTTCACGAAGTGCAAGAAACCTTCTTTGACGTGCGGGGCCTGCGCATGCACGCGCGGGTGCGCGGCGACGGCCCGCTGACGCTGCTGCTGCACGGCTGGCTCGACCACGCCGGCTCGTTCGACCTCTTGGCGCCGCTCTTGCCGGGCCGCACCGCCGCGCTGGATTTTCGCGGCCACGGCGACTCGGCCTGGGTGGGGCCGGGCGGCTTCTACCACTTCATCGACTACCTGGCGGACATCGACGGGGCCATCGAGGCGCTGTCGCCCAAGGACCCGGTGCGCATCGTCGGCCACTCGATGGGCGCCGCATCCGCCCTGCTCTACGTGGCCGCGCGGCCCGAGCGGGTGACGCACCTGACGCTCATCGACGCGCTGCCCATCACCGTGCCGTCCTCCGAAGTCCCGGGCCGCGTGACCGAGCATCTGAGGGACCTGCGCGGCTCGTCGCGGGCGCGGCGGCCGGTCAAGTCGGTGGAGGACGCCGCGGCTCGCCTGATGCGCAACAACGCCTCGCTCACGCAGGAGACGGCCCTGATCCTCGCCAAAGGCGGGACGGGCCCCGTCGACGGCGGCCTGGCCTGGAAGTGGGACCCGCTCCTGCGCGTGCGCTCGCCGCTGCCGGTGACCGAGGACGTGGTGAAGCTGCTCTGCGCGCAGGTGAAGCTGAAGCCGCTGGTGCTGCGCGCCGAGAAGGGAATTCTGCCGCCGGAGGCCGAGCTGCGCGCGCGCCTGCCCATGCTGCCGTTCGAGCTGCACACGGTGCCAGGCACGGGCCATCACGTGCATCTCGACAAGCCCGAGGAAGTGGCGCGGCTCATCCTGGCGGCTGGCTGATGCGCAGGCCGCGCGTGATCCTGGCCATCGCCGCCGTTGTCCTGGGCACGGTGCTCTATTGGAAAGGCCGCGAGAGGCAGCCCGTGCCGACGGAGCTCTCCATCACCGACGGTTCGCGGGTCCGCATCGAGTGCGCCGGCATCTCCGTCGCGCCCGAGGCAGCCTGGGGCCTGGAGCGCTTCGACACCGGCGAGCCCGACCCTTCGAAGCCGCGCCTCTGCTCGCCCAAGCTCTTCCGCAAGGACGCCACCATCACCGTCTTGACGCTGCCCAAGAGCGCCGATTCGCTCTCCGCGCAGGCCGACGCCTTCCTCTCGAAGCTTCACCTCGAGGGTCTGCGCAAGGAAGAGCTCGCCACCGCCGCCGGTCAGCGCGCGGTGCACGCGCACGGGAGCTCGCCGAAGAGCAACGCCATCGCCATCCAGATCGATGCCTTCCTGCTGCTCAACGCCGAAGGCCGCCTGGCGGTGGTGTACTCGACTGGTCTCGAGGCGGAGAACGTGAAGTTCGTCGACTGGTTTCCCAAGACCGTGGAGCTGCTGAAATGAAAGTCAGCCTGGCGGAAAAACTGGCGCTCTTCGGTGAGCATTGGACGCCGCACACCGTCGCGAACTTGAACGACTACGAGATCAAGGTCGTGAAGGTGCAGGGCGACTTCGTCTGGCATTCGCACGCGGAGACCGATGAGCTGTTTCTCATCTTGAAAGGCCAGCTGCGCATCGACTTCCGCGACGGCGCGGTCGAGCTGAATCCGGGCGAGCTCTACGTGGTTCCTCGCGGCGTCGAGCACAAGCCCTTCGCTGCCGCCGAGTGCGAGATGCTCCTCATCGAGCCGCGCGGCGTGGTCAACACCGGCGAAGCCGGCGGCGCCCTCACCGCGAAGCCGCGAAGCCTCTGAATCACTACGGCGCGCTGGCGACGGTGCGGACGGCGTAGTAGCTGGCGTCCGGGTGCCAGGTGATGATGGCGCTGGTGCTCTGCTCGGGCACCATCTGGTGCGCCTCGGTCAAGCTCACGCCGATGCGGCTCGGGTCCAAGATGGCCCAGACGCCGCTCTGATCCGCCAGGTCCGGCCAGGCCGGATATCCCGCGCTGTAGCGCTTGCCCTGTCCGGCGGGCAATCCCATCTCGGCGCGGACGCGGCGGTGCCAATATTCCGCCAGCGCCTCTGCCGTCTCGACCGCGAGCCCGTGCAGATAGTAAGATTTGGTGAACTCACCTTGCGCTTCCCATTCAGCGCATAAAGCCGTCGCTTTGTCGCCGACCGAGACGCACTGGAAAGCGACCACGTCGTCTTCGGAATAGAAGTCCGCGAGGCAATGGCGCGGCGTCTCCAGCTTGCGCGGGAAGTTGAAGGTCCAGAGCGGCTTCCGCTGCGGGTCGAACACCGTCAGGTCGTTGCCTTTGGCCGAGCAGGGGAAGTAGCCGTAGACGACCTTGGGCGTGAGCCAGCCGTTGCGGATGCACTCTTCCTGCAGCTCCTGCCGCTTGGCCGCGAACTCTTCGGTGATGAGCTTCTGATACTCCTCGCGCGATCTCACTCGCACGCCCCATTGCAGCTTGTAGAGCTCGATCAAATCGAGGCAATCGAAGATATCGCGCAGGTCGAGATCTTCCGGCGGGACGACGCGGCTTCCCCAAAAGGGCGGAGTCACTTTCGGGGGCGTCGAGACACTGCGCGGCACGACGTCGGTGACGGCCGCCAATTGCTGGCCAATGGCGCGCTCGGCGCCGGCGTTGACCATGTTCCGGTGCAGGTGCGCCTCGCGCTTCAGCTTCTCGTGCAGCTTGGGCCGCTCGTTGTCGTCTCTCAAAGCGCCGATGGTATCGAGCCCTTCGAAGGCGTCGCGGCAATAGAAGACGCCGCCTTCGTACAACTTGTCGGTGCCGTCGACATAAGCCGTGCGCCAGCCATACTTGCGATTGATGGCAGCGCCGCCAATCAGCACGGGCTGCTTCATTCCGCGCCGATCCAGCTCTTGCACGATCAACGGCATCTGCCGCGAGGTCGAGACGAGCAATGCGGACAAACCAATCGCGTCGGCGTTCACCTCGGCGGCCTTGTCGACGATCTTGTCGACCGGCACCTGCTTGCCCAGGTCGTGCACCGTATAGCCGTTGTTGCTGAGAATCGTCTTGACCAGGTTCTTGCCGATGTCGTGCACGTCGCCGAAGACCGTCGCCAGCACCACCGTACCGCGGGTGTAGGCGTCGTTCTTCTCCATGAACTGCTCTACGTAGCCGACGGCCTTCTTCATCACTTCGGCGCTCTGCAAGACGAAGGGAAGAATCAACTCGCCGGCGCCAAATCGATCGCCGACCTCTTTCATGGCGCCCAACAAGACATCGTTGATGACTTGCACCGCGCTGCGCGTCTTCAAGCACTCGTCGATGGTTTCAATCAGGCCCTTCTGCTGCCGATCGACGATCAGGTGGTGCAGCCGCGCTTCCGGCGTGTCGTAGACCTTCTCTTCGATGACCTTCGCGGCCGGGCCCGCGCCTTTGTTCTCGAAGTGCTGAATCAAACGGGCGAGCGCGTCGTCCTTGCGCGCCAGCACCAGGTCTTCCGCGATCTCGCGGGCATCGACGGGGATCTGACCCCACGGCAGGATATCGCGCGGATTGATGATGGCCGCGTCCAAACCTGCCTTCAAACAGTGAGTCAAGAACACGCTGTTCAAGATGGGCCGCGCCGACTTCGACAAACCGAAGCTCACGTTTGAAACGCCCAAGACAGTCAATGCGCCGGGCAATTCGCGCTTGATGGCCGCGATGCCGTCGATGGTCTCCACCGCGCTGCGCTTGTACTGATCGTCGCCGGTCGCCAGCGTGAAGGTCAGCACGTCGAAGAGCAGCTGCCAGGGCTGCAAACCATCTTGCAATGCCCGGTCGTAGATGCGCCGCGCGACCGCCAGCTTGTCCTTCGCGGTCAGCGC
>DATBAA010000257.1:0-4093 GCA_036271755.1 Myxococcales bacterium
TCGGGCCGCGAGACATCGGCCTGGAAGATGCCGACGCGCGTGCCGTTCTTTTCGAGCTCGCCCGCCAGCTCCGCGGCCTGCTCGCGCCCGCGGCAATAGTGGATGGCCATTGTCGCGCCCTCGGCGGCGAGTGACTTCGCAATGGCTTTTCCGATACCGCGCGAAGAGCCGGTGACGACGGCGACCTTACCGACCAAACGCTTTTGCGAGGATTGAGTCACGCTCTCTCCAGCTGGCCTGAGGAGTTGGTGTTCCAGATACATTTGACTCGCACACTCCTTTGAACCCGCCACGTTGGAGATGCAAGTCCCGTCGCGCAAGCGCAAGACAAAAGTCAGCGCGTAATTGATTGCGCACTTGCTGTCAGTTCTTTTATACGCGCGAGCACGGAGTCGATCATTCGCGGCGTCAGCTTGCCCGTGTTCGTGTTCTGCTGGCTCACGTGGTAGCAGCCCAACAGCCGCAGGCCCGGCGCGATCTGCGCCTCCGCTCCATGGCCGAACTTCGGCCGCGGACTCGACAGCACGAGGCCGCGCCGCGCGAAGTGCAGCAGCGTCGCGTTCCAGCCGATAGCGCCCAGCGCCAGCACGATCCGTACGTTCTTCAGCAGCGCCACCTCGCGATCGAACCAGCTGCTGCAGTTGGCCAGCTCCGACGGCAGCGGCTTGTTCTCCGGCGGCGCGCAGCGGACGGGCGCCGCGATGAACGCATCGGTGAGCGCGAGGCCGTCGTCGCGGTGGTCGCTCGTCGGCTGGTTGGCGTAGCCCGCGCGATGGAGCGCCGCGTAGAGAAAGTCGCCGCTGCGATCGCCGGTGAACATCCGCCCGGTGCGGTTGGCGCCGTTGGCCGCCGGCGCCAGCCCGACGATGAGCAGCCGCGCGCGCGGGTCTCCGAAGCCCGGCACCGGCCGGCCCCAATAGGTCCACTCGCGGAAGCGGCGCACCTTGACGCGCGCCACCTCTTCCCGCCAGGCAACGAGCCGCGGGCAAGCACGACACTGGATGATCTCGGCTTGAAGGAGAGACAGCTTGCTCAAGAGCCGCGGCCACCGCCGCGTCCGCCGCCGCGCTGGCTGCCGCGCGGCAGGGCGGTCTGGCCGCGCATGCCGAAGCCGCCGCCTTTGCGATCTTCCTTGCCGTGCGGAGTGCTGCGGAACCCGCCACCTCCGCCGCCGGACTTGCCGCCGGCGGCCATGCCCGGCTTCTCCTCCGCCTCGTTCACCACCAGCGCGCGCCCGCCCAGCTCCTTGCCGTTCAGCGCCGCGATGGCAGCCTTCACCTCCGCGTCGTCGGCCAGGTCCACGAACGCGAACCGCGGACGATCAGGGTCCTTGTTCTTCACCAGCTTGACGGCCTGCACTGTCCGGCCTTCACCCTCGACAAAGCCGCGCACGTCCTTCTCGCTGATGTCGGACGGCAGATTCCCCACGAAGAGACGATTGCCCATGAGCTCATTCCTTTCCCCAAATGCGAGGCGGACTCTAATCCATTCACATCTGTTGCGCACCGGCTGTTGCACTGTGGCATCTTCCCCACGCCATGAACGAAGCAGTGCGCCTTCGCGGCGCGACCAAGAAGTACGGCGCCTTCACAGCGCTCGACGGCGTCGACCTGGACATCCAGCGCGGAGAGGTGTTCGCGCTGCTCGGCCCCAACGGAGCAGGCAAGACCACGCTCATCAGCCTGGTGGCCGGCACCTCTCGCGCCACCTCCGGCACGGTCGAGGTCCTGGGCCACGACGTGGTCTCCGACTACCGCTTGACGCGCCGGGCGGTCGGCCTCGTGCCGCAGGAGATCAACTTCGACCCCTTCTTCACCGTCGCCGAGACGCTGCGCTTCCAGGCCGGCTACATGGGCGTGCGGCTGAGCGACGGGCGCATCGAGGAGATCCTGACCAACCTGGGTCTGCTCGACAAGAAGGACTCGAACACCAGGTCTCTGTCGGGCGGAATGAAGCGCAGGCTCCTCATCGCCAAGGCGCTGGTCCACGACCCTCCTGTGCTCTTCCTCGACGAGCCGACCGCGGGCGTGGACGTCGAGCTGCGGCGCGATCTCTGGACCTACGTGAAGCGGCTCGCCTCGCTGGGGACCACGGTCGTGCTGACCACCCACTATCTCGAAGAGGCAGAGGAGCTTGCCGACCGCATCGGCGTCATCAAGAACGGCAAGCTGCTGGTGGTCGAGGACAAGCAGTCGCTCCTGACGCGCTTCTCCCGCCGCACGGTCCGGCTGCTCCTCGAGGACAAGCTGACGGTGGTTCCCGAGGCGCTGGCCGCGCTGGGTGCCACGCTGGCCGAGGACGGTGGGTCGCTCTTGCTCTCGCCGCGCGTGGGAGAGCCGCTGGCCGCGCCGCTGCGCGCGGTGGTGGCCGCCGGCCTGCGCGTGCAGGACGTGCAGACCCGCGAGCCGCGGCTCGAGAACGTCATCATCGAGCTCTTGAACTCCCAGACGCCTTTGGAGGTTGCGCCTCCCAGCGCGCTGGTCCTGAACCGGCCCGTGCTGCCCACGCCGCCGGCGCCCGAGCCCTATCTGGGCGCGAGCACTCTCTACAAGAAGGAAGTGAAGCGCTTCTTGCGCGTGCCGGGTCAGACCATTCTCTCGCCCTTGATTACGACGGCGCTCTACTTCGTCGTCTTCGGCTGGTCGCTTGGCGGCCGCGTGCGCGAGGTGGAAGGCGTTCCCTATATGCGCTTTCTCGTGCCCGGCCTCGTGATGCTGGGCATCTTGAACAACGCCTTTCTCAACACCTCGTCGTCGCTCTTCATCATGAAGCTGCAGGGGACCATCATCGATCTCCTGGTGACGCCGCTCGGCTATCTGGAGATCTTGGGCTCCTTCGTCACCGCCGGCACGACCCGCGCCCTGCTGGTCGGCTCGCTGACGTGGGTGACGGCCGCGCTCTTCGTCGGGTTCTCCATTCCGCATCCGTTCCTCGGTTTGATCGCCGCCCTGTTGGTTTCGATTGCCTTTTCGACCGCCGGTTTATTGGTGGCGTTGTGGGCCGACAAGTTCGAGCAGGTGAACTTCATCCCTACCTTCGTGATTACTCCGCTGGCATTCCTGGGCGGCGTCTTCTACTCGGCTGCCATGCTGCCGGCCGGGTTCCGCCTCGTGCTGCACCTGAACCCCATCTATTACATGATCGAATCGATGCGGTATTCGCTCATCGGCATCTCCGCCGAGCAGCCGTGGGTGGGCTTCGGGGTGCTGACGCTGCTCACCGTCGGCCTCGTCACCTGGGCGCTGCTGCTCTTGAAGCGGGGTTATAAGCTGCGCGCATGAAGCGCATCCTCTGTCCCCTGCCCGACCGCGACTTCGACGTCACCGAGGTCGCGGTCCCCTGGAAGCTGCTCAAGCGCGCCGGACATGGCGTCATCTTTGCCACCGAGACCGGCGCGACACCTGCCGCCGATCCGCTGCTGCTGACCGGCGTCCTCTTCGGCAAGCTCGGCGCCGAGCCGGAGGCGAAGAAGTTCTACGAGCAGCTTCTGCTCTCACCCGAATTCCAGCATCCTTTGGCGTGGTCCTCGCTGGCAATGGCCGATTACGACGCCCTGCTGCTTCCAGGCGGACATGCGCCGGGTATGCGCCAGTATCTCGGGTCTTCATTGCTGCAGTCGAAGATCGCCGAATTCTGGACCGGCTCGTTGAAGCCTGTCGCTGCCATCTGCCACGGCGTGCTGCCGCTGGCGCGCGCCCGCGATGCCGCAGGCCGCAGCGTGCTCTTCAATGCCCGCACGACGTGCCTCACCAAGCCCATGGAGCGCAGCGCGTACTTCCTCAGCTTCTGGAAGCTGGGCAGATATTACCGAACCTATCCCGCTTACGTTGAAGACGAAGTGAAGGCAGCGTTGGGCTCTCGCGAGCAGTTCAGCCGCGGACCGCGCATGGGAACGAAGCGCGGCACCGACGCCGATGACTCCCCGGCCTATGTCGTCGAAGACGGCCGCTATGTCTCGGCCCGCTGGCCCGGAGACGCCTACCTCTTCGCGAAGAAGCTCCTCGACCGCCTATGACCGAGGCCGGCAACCTTGTGAGTTGCCGGCTCGGAAAGTGACATTGCTCGGACTACTCCCTCATGCAGTTTGGCTGGT
>DATBAA010000258.1:0-2423 GCA_036271755.1 Myxococcales bacterium
CCTCTTTTTCCCTGCGCGGAACCAGACCGACGGTGGCCACGAAGGCGACTGTACCTCAAGCGGGTTATGCTCGGCGCCTCAATGCCTCACACCAAGATGCCGCGCGGGCCAGCCGACCTGTTCCGCGCCGCCGCCGCCCGCGATCCCAAGCTCGTTCCCCTGGCCGAACGGATGCGTCCGCGCACGCTCGACGAGGTGGTGGGGCAGCAGCACATCCTCGGGCCCAACACGCTGCTGCGCGAAGCCATCGAGTCGGACCAGGTTCCGTCGCTCATCTTCTGGGGGCCGCCCGGCACGGGCAAGACGACGCTGGCGCGGGTGATCGCCAACGCCGCCAAGGCCGAGCTGGTGGCTTTGAGCGCGGTGGACAGCGGCATCAAGGACATTCGCGAGGCGGTGGCTTCAGCGGCGCGCAGGCGCGACGAGCTGCGGCAGCGGACCATCCTCTTCATCGACGAGATCCATCGCTTCAACAAGGCGCAGCAGGACGCGCTTTTGCCGCACGTCGAGCAGGGCACGGTGACGCTGATTGGCGCCACCACCGAGAATCCGTCGTTCGAGGTGAACAGCGCCCTGCTCTCGCGCTCGCGGGTCTTCGCGCTTCGTTCTCTCGAAGAGAGCGATCTGCGCGTGCTGCTCGAGCGGGCGCTGTTGGACAAGGAGCGCGGCTACGGCGGTGCCTTGCAAGCTTCGGAAGAGTTCCTGGCGCACGTCGCGCTGCACTCTTCGGGCGATGCCCGCAGGGCGTTGTCCGCGCTGGAGGTCGCGGCCGCGCGGGCGCGTGCGGAGCGCCGCGATCTATTGGAGGTCCGCGATGCGGAAGAGGCGCTGCAGCAGAAGACGCTGCTCTACGACAAGAGCGGCGACATGCACTACGACACCGTCTCCGCCTTCATCAAGAGCCTGCGCGGAAGCGACGCCGACGCCGCCGTTTATTATCTGGTGCGCATGCTCGAGTCGGGCGAGGAGCCGCGCTTCCTGCTGCGGCGGATGGTGATCTTCGCCAGCGAGGACATCGGCAACGCCGAGCCGCGGGCGTTGTCGGTGGCCATCGATGCTCTGCGCGCGTTCGAGCTGGTCGGGCTTCCCGAGGGCGTTCTACCCATGACCCAGGCGGCTATCTTTCTGGCCCTGGCGCCCAAATCCAATACCGTCCTCACCTCATATGGGAATGCTCGCAAGGCCGTGCTGGAGAAGGGTCCGCTGCCGGTGCCGCTGAAGCTGCGCAACGCGCCGACGCCGATGATGAAGAGCATGGGTTATTCGGGCGGCTACAAATATCCGCATAACTTCGAAGGGCATTATGTGGCCGAGCAGTACCTGCCCGATCAGCTCGCGGGTCAGACCTTCGTGGAGCTGAGCAACAGCGGCGAAGAGCCGGGCATGCGCGAGCGCTTCGAAGCCTTGCGCGCGCAGACGGCCGAGCCGGTGGAGAACGGCTCGGACACGGAGCGCGACCTGCGCGACGCGATGCTGAAGAAGTAGCTGCGGGTTTGACATCGAGCCATGCGCCGCGAAGTGTGTCGTGGAATTACTGCCTGCTACTTTCATTCTGCTAGACGCTGGTGCCCGAGCGTGGTCGGGCGGCTTCGTTTCCGGCTAGCGGCGATGCTCCGTCCGTTGTCTGCGGGCCGAGCAACTGAGACGGTTGCTGCGATGCCCCCGGCCCGGCAACCACAACACGTCCTGCGGCATGGTCGGTGGGCAATGCGCACGTGCCGCGGAGCTTCTCCTGCTACTTCGCCAACCATCCGCGTGCCTCTGGCGACCGCGGCCGGCTGAGACGCTGACACAGAAGCGACGAAGGACAATGGCCGTCTCCTCTCTAGACGTGACTCAATATTACTGCTATTCTGGGTGAAATGAAGCGTCGTCAACTCGCTTTTGTGTTCCCGAACCGTGGCGGAAAGCGCGCCGGCGCTGGGCGCCCGCGCATTCACGAGCACCCCGGACTCGACGGGCCGGGGGTACCGCATGTGAAGCGACAGGAGTTTCAGTCGCGCAAGGCGGTGCACGTCACGCAGCGGATCCGGCCGGCTGTCGGCCATCTGCGCAGGCAAGGTCCGGCGCAGGTCCTGCTGCAAGCCTTCAAGGACGCGGCGGAGCTTGGCCGCATGCGCATCGCGCACTACTCCATCCAGGGGAATCACCTGCACTTGGTGGTCGAGGCGGATGACTCGCGGGCGCTATCGAGCGGAATGCAGGGGCTAGCCATTCGCGTCGCGCGGCGCCTCAATGCGCGACTGAGGCGGCACGGGCCGGTCTTCGCGGACCGTTATCACGCGCATGTCCTCGATTCTCGCCGCGAAGTCGCCAACGCCGTCCGCTACGTCACAGGCAACTATCGCCACCACGCGCGCGAATGGCTTCCGCCGCACTACCGCGACTCACTGGCCACCAGGACGGATGCGCCGCTGGCGGAG
>DATBAA010000259.1:0-1626 GCA_036271755.1 Myxococcales bacterium
CCCGTTAAAGCACGTCCTGCTTGCGCAGCTTGGGCAGCGAAGGCTCGATGGGCCCGCGCGCAAGGCAGCACTCCGGCGGATGCTTGATCTGCACCGCCCGATCCCAAGCCTCGTGCAGCGCCGCGAGGTAGCGCTTCACCGCCGGATTGTCCCTCGAGGCAAAGCGAAGCCCGACCTCTTGCCCGTCGGCGCGCAGCACGGTGGCGACGCCCAGATCGGCCTGCACGGTGCGCGCGCCCAGCAGGCGGATGGTGCAGCTCTCTCCGGTCGCGAGCCCGCGCGCCCGCACCCGCATGCCGCCCGGGCTCATGTCGAGCAGCTGCACGATGTGCTGCGCCCCCGACGAGCCATTGATCTGCAAGAGCTGATCGGCGCTGACCCGCCGCTCGCGCCGGGTGAAGCCGCCTTTGGGCAGACGCCGCGCCAGCCGGGTGTCGGCGAACTGCAGCCACGCGCCCGGCATCTGGCCCTCCGCGCGCGCCACCACTTCGCCGCGCACCACCGTCTTCTGCTCGGGGTCCGCCACTTCCAGCTCGACCATCACGCGGCCGTTGCCCGCGACGGGAACTTTCTTCTGATCACGCACGAAGAGCAGGGCCTGGTTGTCCACCACATGCAGGTGGCGCGCGAGCTGTCCCATGCTGTCGAACGTGTACCTCATCATCGTTGCGACCCGCTCCATCGCCCCTCCGAAGGCGAAGCCAAAAGGCCGGGCCGTCCGCGGCGTACGCGGGGTCCCCTACCGGTCGCGATACGTCCGACCCGGCCCTTCGGTTCCCCCCCACTTCGGATCAACGAGCTCTTGCCGTCCGCCTGCTTCCCCCCGTCGCAGGCGACCTTCAAGTTGACGTTGCAGACGTGCTCGCCCTCCCCCAGGGCAGAGCAGATGCACTCCGTGTATTCGGCGTCGGCGCGCGTGCCGCGCTTGTCGACGCAGGCGTTGGTGGAGTTGCCGTCCGCGTGGCCCCGGGCCTCTTTGCAGGCCAGGGTGCGCTCTTCGCCGCTGCCTACCCCGAAGTACCGCTCGGTCCAGTGGGCTCCGGAGGAGGTCTGCGCCAGCGAGGCCAGGAAGAGAGCTGCGAGTTTCAGCGACGTCATGCGCACTTTCAAAGCATCCGGCGTGCCAAGCGCTGCTCCCTCTGACCGGAGCGGTAAGTGTCCACGGGTGCTACATGGGCGGGGGTGTTGCGCAACATGTTGCAGCTGCCTTGGCCGCCTGCTGATACTCTGCCGCCATCATGGTCGAGACGGACGTCACCGCGGACGAGTCACACGCCGGCCTGCCCGGCCGTCCCGACTCCGCGCGGGTCATCATCTCGCTGCAATCCGAGCGGCCTCACGATGAGCCGCTGGTGCTGCCGTTGCAGGGCGTACAGGCGGTCTGGTTCTCGCGCGGGCGCGGTCCGGCGCGGGCCGAGCGCGCACAAGCTGGGTCCGAGGTGCACCTCAAGGTCGAGGTTCCCGACCGCTTCCTCTCCAGCAATCATGCCTCGCTGCAGCGCGTGCTGGGCAGCTGGCTCTTGGAGGACCAGCACTCGCGCAACGGCACCTTCGTCGACGGCCAGAAGGTCGAGCGGCACGAGCTGAGCGAAGGCACGGTCTTTGAGATCGGCCACACCTTCTGCG
>DATBAA010000260.1:0-8686 GCA_036271755.1 Myxococcales bacterium
GGTGGTGGCTCCTCGACCTGGACTCGAACCAGGGACCCACGGATTAACAGTCCGTTGCTCTACCAACTGAGCTATCGAGGAACAGGGCCCGCGTTTCTAGCCGCGCTGCCCGGTCGTGTCAAGAGCCCCCGCAAACCCGCGCGGGGACTGCCGAACGCCTGGAAAGTCGGTACAGTAGGGCTGTGCTTCTTGCCCCCCTCCAGCCATCGGATGCCATCGAAGTGGTCGCTCCCTCGAGCCCCTTCGACCGGACGCGCTTCGAGAGGGGCCTTCAGGCCCTGCGCAGCCTGGGGCTCGTCCCCCGGCACGGGCAGGACCTCTTCTACCAGCAGGGCCACCTGGCCGGCAGCGACAAGCGGCGCAGCGGGGAGCTGAACGCGGCGTTCCAGAGCGATGCCAAGGCCATCATCCTCGCCCGCGGCGGCTACGGGCTCTTGCGCTTTGCCACCACGCTGCCCAAGCCGCCGCCCAAGATCCTCATCGGCTACAGCGACGCGACGGTGCTGCACGAGTACTTCGCGCGGGCGGACGTGCCCTCCATTCACGGCCCCATGCTCACGCAGCTGGGCGAGGACCCGCAGGCGCTGGACCGGCTGCGCGCCCTGCTCTTCGGCGACCACCCGGAGCCCATTCAGTGGACGCCGCAGTTCGCGACGACCGGCATTGCAGAGGGACCGTTGCGAGGCGGCAACCTGGCAAGCCTCGCGTCGATGTGCGGGACGGCGCTGCAGCCGCAGTTCAAGGGGTGCATCGTGCTGCTGGAAGATCTGAACGAGCCGCCCTACAAGCTCGACCGGCTGCTGACGCAGCTCCTGCTTTCGGGAGCGCTGAACGGCGCCAAAGGCTTCGTCATCGGCGACCTGACCGGGCCCAACGAGGACCCGGCGGGGCGCATCGAGGCGGTGACCGAGCGGCTGCAGACCGCGAACGTTCCGCTGGTCTTTGGCGCGCCCTTTGGCCACGCCGGACGCAACCAGCCGGTTGCCTTTGGCCTCACGCACCGGCTGGACGTGGAGAACGGCCGGCTGGAGCAGCTGGAAGAGCTCACCACGTGATTCGCATCTGCGTCGACGTCAGTGACTTGGAGCAGGCCATTGCCTTCTATCGCGACGGCCTCGGTCTCACGCCTGGACGGCGGCTGAAGAACAACTGGGTGGAGATGCTCGGGGCAGAGGTGCCCATCGATCTGCTGACGGAGAAAGCCGGCAGCTCTCCGTCGCCAAAGACGACGGCCGTCAGAAGCTTCGAGCGCCATTGGACGCCGGTCCATCTCGACTTCGTCGTTGCCAATCTCGATGAGGCCGTCGAGAAGGCGAAAGCAGCCGGAGCGACCGTCGATCGCGAGGCGCAGCAGCGCCCGTATGGACGCATTGCCGTATTGGCCGATCCGTTTGGCAATGGTTTCTGCTTATTGGAGATGCAGGGCCGCGGGTATGACGAAATGCTCAATCCGCGATAGCGCGCAGCAAGTCGTCCAGCTCCACCGGCTTCACTAAGTGCAAGACGAAGCCGGCGCGCCGCGAGCGGGCTTTGTCCGCGTCTTGCCCATAGCCTGACAGCGCAATCAATTTGCAGTGCGCCGACGCAGGGTCTTTGCGCAATCGCTCGGCCAGCTCGTAGCCGTCCATGACGGGCAAGCCCAGATCGAGGATGGCGATCTCGGGCCGCAGCGCCGCGACCGCGCCCAGCGCGGCGATGGGGTCGTTGACCACCACCACCGTGTTGCCCGACAGGCTCAAGAACTCACCCAGGCTGGAAGCCGCGTCCTCGTTGTCGTCCACCAGCAAGATGCGCTTTCCCTGCGCGCCCCGCGCCGCCGCCGGCCGCACCGGCGCCGCCACGGCCGCCTCGGTCAGCGGCAGGCGCACTTCGAACTCACTGCCCCGGCCAATGCCTTCGGAATGAACCTTGACCGTGCCGCCGTGCAGGGTGACCAGGTTTCTCACTACTGAAAGTCCCAGCCCCAGGCCGCCTTCCGACCGCGCGGTGCCGCGCTCTCCTTGCACGAAAGCATCGAAGATGCGCGGCAGCAGCTCTGGCGCGATGCCAGTGCCGTTGTCGCGGACGCGAACCACGACCTCCGCGCCTTCACGCACGGCGGAGACGGAGATGGCGCCGCCCGGCTCGGTATAGCGCGCGGCATTGGTCAATAAGTTGGTAACGACTTGCGCCAGGCGGACGGGGTCGCCGTCGACGCGCAAGCCCAGCGCGGGCACGTTGACCGAGAGCCGGTGACGGCGCTCTTCCAAGAGCACGCTCGCGATCTCCAACGCCTTCGAGATTGGCGCTTCGATCTCCAGCGCCTCTTTGCGAAGCTCGGCCTTGCCGCGGGTGATGCGCGAGATATCCAGCAAGTCGTCGACCAGCCGCACCATGTGGCGCACCTGGCGCTCGATCACGTCGAGCTCGCTCTTGGAGCCGGCGTCGCGCAGCCGCAGCAGCTGCAAGGCCGTGACGATGGGCGCCAGCGGATTGCGCAGCTCGTGGCCGAGCATGGCGAGGAACTGATCCTTGGCGCTGCTGGCCGACTCCAGCTCGCGCAAGAGCCGCTCGCGCTCCACCTGCGCGGTCTCCAGCCGGCGCCGCGCGGCCACCTGGCCGGTGACCTCCACCGCCACGGCCATCATTCCGTAGATGTTGCCGCCGGCGTCGCGGATGGGCTCGAGGTTGAACATGAAGTAGCAGTCCAAGAGGCCCAAGCCGCGATCGAGCGGCACCAGCATCTCCTGCGTCACGAACGGCTCGCCGGTTTCGTAGACGCTATCGAGGATGCCCGGCAGAGCGCTGCTGGCCAGCTCGGGAAAGGCTTCGACATAAGACTTGCCGATAATGTCGAAGCGGCCGGTCATTTCGCAATATAAACGATTGGCCAATTCAAAGACGTGCTTGGGGCCGGTCAGCAGCGCGGTGGCGACCGGGGCTTGCAAGAGCAGGTTGCGCCGCTCGGACTCGACGTCCAGGCTGCGGCGCGCGGCGGCGATGCGCTGCTGGGCGGCGCCCAGGTGATCGGCGATCTGCCGCAGATGTTCGCGGGTGGCGGCGTCGAACGGAATGCGCGGATTCAAACCAAAGACAATGAAGGTGCGCGCGTCTACATAAGCCACATAGGCTTCGCTCAACGGCTCGGGCCAGGGCACGTCGCCCATCTCCTGGCTCATCGACAGCTCGATGACGCTGTCGGCATAGGAGATGGTCTCGCGCAGCCGCGCCTCGAGAACGCCGCGCAGATCTCCGCCCACCGAGCCCAGCGCAGAGGGAATGATGCCAAACTGATCGAGGATGCGCGGGCCGTCGAGCTCGTTGCGGCAGGCGAGCGCGAAGGGAATGTCGTTGGCCGAGCCGTTCAAGACCTTCAATGCGGCGGGCAACACGTTTGCGGCTTCGGTGGTGGTGGCGGTGACTTCGGCCAGCGCCTGCAAGCGCCAGAGGCGCTCGCCCTGCAAGCGCAGGCGCGTGGTCTCGGTGCAGACGACGAGCGTGCCGCCGATGCGGCCGTTGTCGTCGAAGACCGGCGAATAACCATAAGTCCAATAGACGTCTTCGATGCGGCCGTTGCGGAAGATGGGCACCAGCTGATCTTCGTTCCAGGTGGAGATGCCGCGGGTCATCACCGCTTCGATCTGCGGGGCGATGATG
The DNA here is from genome assembly GCA_036271755.1 of Myxococcales bacterium. Lineage (GTDB taxonomy): Bacteria > Myxococcota > Myxococcia > Myxococcales > 40CM-4-68-19 > 40CM-4-68-19. Next base: position 3,637 of record DATBAA010000260.1, read on the forward strand.
TGCCAGATCTCCGGCCAGCACTCGCGGCCGCGCTGGCCCATGGCCTTGGGATGCTTGCCCTGGCCGAAGCTGGGAAGATAACCGTCGTTGTAGAACTGAATCAGGTCCGGGCCCCACCAGAGGAACATCGGGTGGCGCGAGCGCAGCACCGTGCCCACCACCGTCTGCAGACTGCGCGGCCAGCCGCTGACGGGACCCAGCGGAGTCTTTGCCCAATCGACGTCGCGGGCGGTCTGCCCGGCGATGCCGCCTTCCATGAGGAAGAGTGGGGTCTGCATCGGCGCAACCGTAGTCGGCGCGGCCGATCGCGGCAATAGTTAGAGCACGCGAAAGTGTCTTTCCAGGAGTGGGTTCCAATTGCCCGGATTCTGGGTGCGATATGTAGCAATCAGGGCGCGGGCCCGCGGCGACGTAAAGCTACGCGGCGCGGAGCGCAGCCGAAACCGGCGCGGGTGCGGCAGGGCAAGGCGGCGCGAAAGCTCCGCGACGCAGGCCGCGCGCTCGCCGGGCTCGAAGAAGGCTTCGACGGGTCCGAACGTGCCTGGCGGTGCCCGGCTGCTGCCGCCGCGCAGCTCGAGGAGCCGCAAACGGCGCAGCGGCTCGGCCAGCGCATACGGGCGATCTTCGTAGAAGCGCGCGCCGGGCGGATGCGCTTCGAAGACGGTGAGATGGTCGATGTGGCCGCCGATGCCGAGCGGAAAATATGCGTGATCGGCCTGATGCACGAGCGGCGTGAGCGCTTGCCGGATGCGCTGGACCAGCCGGCGATCGATGGAAGGTTTGAGCACCAACGAAGTGAAGCTGGGTTTGACGCGCAGCCGATCGGGCGCGTCGAGAAAGCCCAGGTGCACCACTTCGAAGGCCTTCAGCGCTTTGCGATCTTCCGCGCGCCGGGCGGCGCTGCCCTTGCCTTCGCTGAAGACCGTCGCGACGATGACTCGCTCTTTGTGTTGCAGCAGGCTGGCCGCGCAGGAGAAGGCGACGTCGTCGAGGTGCGGCGAGACGTAGAGCACCGTCATCGCAGGAGCGCCGCGCCAACTCCGAAGCCGAGCGTCAGCACCAGCGTCCGCACCGGCGGCACTTGCGGGTCGTCGAGCGCGGCGAGAGCAGCAAGCTCGGCGTCGTTCATGATCAGCGCCGTCTCCTCGTCCAGATGAGCCAGCCGCAGCAGCGGAGCCAGGTCGGCGGCGCCCCAGCCATAGCTGCAATCGGTCAGGCGCAGGTCTTCGTCGAGCGCGCAGGGCAGCGCCAGCAGGCAGGGACCCGAGAGCTGCGAGAGCGCCTTGGCAATGAGCTCGAGGGCCGGCCGCGCCTCGTCGCGCGGCAACGACCAGACTTTGCCGTCTTGAGCGAGCTTGATGGCGGTCTGTCCGACGTCGGCGCACGCCGGAGAGATGCGGGCGCCGGCGCGGACGGCGGCGAAGACCGGATCTGCCGAGACGGTGGCGTGCAGCGCTTGCGCTACTCCCTCGCGCCGGGCGGCCCCGCCGAGCAGATGAACATGCTCGAAGCCGTGCTCCTTGCGCAGGCCGCGCGCCACCTGCGCCAGCGCCTGTGGAAACTCGGCGAGCGCCTGCCACTCGAAGAGCGTCCGGCCGCCAATCTTCGCGTTCCAGATTTCCAGCGGAGTGACTTGCGCTGGACGAAACCGTTTCACAGCTCTTTGGTCTCCGCGATTGCCGGCCAGGGGTCAATCTCGAAGCTGGCCGCCACCTCCAGCCGGTAGAAGGCGCGGCAGATGGTGAGCGCGAATTGGAAGATGGCGTGCAGGGCCTTTTCGCGCAGCGGGGCCTGGGCGAGCAGATCGGCCACGCGGGTCTGGTGCGCGCCCTGCGTCTCGGGAAAGAGCGCGTTGGTGCGGGTGATTTCGCGGCGCAGGCGGCGATAGTAGAAGTACATGCCGCGCAACGTCTCCGGCGCGCGATAGCGGACGCAGCCGTCTGTTTCGCGCAGCGCATTGGGGCCGCCCAGGAGCAGCACGCGCCGGCTGAGCAGGATGTCGTCGGCGATGAGTCCCTGGTCGTAGTCGAAGAACTTGCTCTTGGGCAAAAGCCGCGCGCGCGAGCGCACCTCTTCGCGAGACGGCAGCGAGATCTTGCGCAGCGCGAAGAGCTTGCCGTTGAACCACGTTCGCTGCGAGGAGAAGCCGCGGCGCAGGTTGTAGAGGTGCAGCGCCTTGGCCAGCGGCGTGCGCCGCTTCGGCGGCAGCGGCTCGAGCTTGGGAAAGGCCGCGAGCAGATGACGATCCTCCAGCATGGCTTGCGCCAGGCTGCCCAGCGCGTCGCGGTCCGCCAAGAGATCTGCATCGGCGTAGACGCGGAAGGGCGCGTCCAGGCTGGTGGCGCGCCGCTGCGCCTCCACCTTGCCGCCGCTGCTGAGCAGAATCTCCACCCCTGGCCGCTGCTCGACCACCTTGCGCGTCCCGTCGGTGCAATCGTCGAGCACCGTAATCAGGTGGAAGCGCACCGGCAGCCGCTCTTCGGCGGCGCGGGCCGAGGCGATCAAGGAGTCCAGGCAGTGCCCGATGGCGCGCTCTTCATTGTGCGCCGCGATGATGACGGGAATGATCACAGCGCACGCTCTGCCAGCGACGCCGCGCCTTCATTGCCGGAGCGGCGATACGACCTGGCAATGGTTTGCGCGGCCGCGCGCTCGGGGCCATCAGCGATCAAGGCTTTCAATGAGGCGACGAGCGTATCTACATTTGTGCTGTCGAGATCGAGGCCGCGCCCTGCCCCGGCCCGTTCAATGAAATGAAGGTTATGCGGCTGGTCATTGCACAGCGGAGAGACGAGCAGCGGGACGCCGTGGGCCAGCGCCTCCATCACGGAGTTGGCCCCGCCGTGCGTGATCGCCACGCGCGCCACCTTCATGGCCGCCAGCTGATCGGCAAAGGGAACGCAGCGCACGCGCGAATTTGCTTGATCGGTTGCAAGGTCCCCCATCGCCAGCAGTAGAGCGCAGTCGAGGTGCTGCATGGCCGACAGCAACAGTTCGTAACGTTGCGGCTGGTGCCACGCCTGACTGCCGAAGGAAGCGTAAATCAATGGCCTGCCCATAGTAAAGCCCAGGTCTAGATTTCCAGCCTCGCGCAGAGAAGGTCCAACCAATTCCACCTGTTGCGGCGGTGGGCCGACCAGGGCTTCAGTACTGAACACGGCCGTGCCGCGCGGCGAGAGGACGTCGCTGCAGCGGAACCGCGCCGTTCGTCGGTGGCGCGCGAAGAGCCTCTTGCGCTCGGGCTCCAGGGCGCGCGTGGTGCGAAGAAGCTCGCTGTCCAGGCCTTCGGGCAGCACGGGGTTCAGCGAGGTGGCGAAGCCGACCCAGGGCACTTCTTCGAGCTCGGCCGCGATGGCGCCGAAGTCGGCCATGGTGTCGATGACCACCGCGTCCGGCCGCACGTCTTTGAGGAGCCGCCTCAATGGCTCGATTTGTGGCTCGACCGCTTCGACGAGCAGCTCGCGGATCCAGCCGCGGAGTCTCTCTGGATCGCGCAGGATGGCGCTCAGGGCGGCTCCGCGAAGAGCCTCCGAGGGCTTTTCGGCTCCGTCGGGAAGGAGCACGCGCGAGGCGCCAGAGGCTTTGAGGTCTGCTTCGACATCGGCCGGCGCGGTGAAGATCACTTCGTGGCCGCGCTGCTCGAGAGTCCGCGCCGGTCCGATCAGCGGCAGATAGTGACCCTTCTCTGGCAGCGTCACGAAGAGGAAGCGGCTCATGCGGCGGCCACCTCGTTGAACGTGGCCCAGTGGTGCAGGCAGAGCACGCGAAAGAGCTGCGCGCACTCTTGCTCGGTCAAGCGCGCGGCGGTCACCAGCGGCTGCAGCGCCTGCAGATCGACGACGTTGCGCACCAGCGGGTGCAGGTCCAGGCGCTGCAGCTCTGCCTGATAGATTTGCTGGGCGCCCTGATCCTTGGGCAGCGCTGACTTGCGCCGGGTGCGGATCTGCTCGGGAACGAGGCCTTTGAGCGCTTCGCGCAGGAAGGACTTCTCGATGCCGTCCTGCAATGCCCGGCGCGGTGCGATGCGCGCGGCCAGGTCGATGAGCTTCGTCGCCGCGAAGGGAACGCGCGCCTCGAGGCCGAAGCGCATGGCGTGAATGTCGCCGTTGTGCAGCAGGCGCGGCAGCCAGCGCTCGACGATGAGCGTGGTCATGGCGGCGATAGGATCTTGATCGAAGTCGGCCAATTGCCGGTATTCATGGTCAAGGCGTTCGACGGGAGCGGGGTCGATGAGGTGCCGGATGGGGACGCTGCCCAGGCGTTTGAAGATGGCCGAAGGACCGGGAGCGCCGAGCAGGAAGTGATAGCCGTAGTGGGTTTCATCGGCGGCGTCGCCCACCAGGACGCCCTTCACGCTGCGCGCGGCCGCGCGGGAGAGCGCGCGCTGCGACAGCTCTTGCTCCCAGGCCGGCAGGGCGTCGTTGACGGCCGCGAGCGCCGCCAGCTCGTTGGCCTCCGCGGCGGAGGGGACCTCGTGCGCTTCGAGCTTGAGCTCCCGGGCGGCCGCGCGCGCGTGCGGGGTGTCGTTCTCGATGACCAGAAGCGAGTCGTGCCAGGCCTCCTGACCCGCATAGGTCACTGTCCAGGCCGGCAGCCTGGCGACGGCGGCGATGGCGGTGGAGTCGAGGCCGCCGCTCAGGAAGATGCCCAGCGGCACGTCCGCCCGCAGCGCCGAGTGAACGCTGTTCACAAAGGTCTCGCGCAGCTCTTCCGGAGTGACTTTCTCTTCCCGCGGCGCCCATTGCCAATAGCGGTGCAACTGTAGGCCCGACCTATCGATGCGCAGGAGGTGGCCCGGCGGCAGATAGCGCACACCGCGAAAGGGAGATCGGGAGACTCCGCTGAACGCCGGCGCCACCAGATACTCGACGATGGCTTCGACATCGGGCTTGATGCTTCGCCCCTCCAGCAGCGCGCGCGCCTCCGAAGCAAAGGAGAGCTCCGCGCCGTCTTGCAGGTACGCCAGCGGCTTCACGCCCAGCCGGTCGCGCACGGCGAAGCCGGTCTGCCGCGCTTCGTCCCAGAGGAAGAAGGCGAACATGCCATCGAG
>DATBAA010000261.1:0-1814 GCA_036271755.1 Myxococcales bacterium
AAGCGCTCGCGGAAGAAGATGAAGAGATCCATCCAGGCCATGGCCCGGTGGGTGCGCAGGCGGAAGTGCTCGACCGCGCCGCGCGGCATGCGCAAGAAGCCGTCCTGATCCTGGATGGCCTGCCCGCTGCGCAGCAGCTGCGGCACCGGCAGGAGCGTGGTGGCCGCATGGTCGGTGTGGACTAAAAAGGCGAGCGCCGCGCAGGTGGCTTCCTGGGCCGCGATGGCCGTCTCCAGCGCCCAGCGCGCCAGCGCTTCAGACGGTACGCGAATCTCCTGCGGCTCTTCGTGCAACAGGCGCATGTTGTCTCTCCTCGAAAGCGCGTGTTTGTACGTGGTGGAAATCTGTATGCAAGTGATAAACAGGGTCTGGGGCCCTCTTATTCTCGACGCACCGCGCCCTTTCCCTAAGGCGGTTGACTGCTCGACCCCGGAGCAGGCCTCCGGGTGCCACCCGATTCGACCCAAGGCCGCTCCGTGCTAGGGATCGCCCCATGCTGCTCTCGCGGGAGGAGATGACCTTCGACTTCGGCGGTGCGCGCCTGGACCCGCAGCGCGACCGGCAGCTGCTCGGCTGGATGATGAACCAGTTCCTCTACGGCGAGGTGACGGGCATCCAGTGCGGCCACTGGCTGTACGAGGCGCCGGACCTGGACGCCGCCCGCTTCTTCTCGCGGCAGGCGGTGGAGGAGTTCCAGCACGTCGACAACTTCCTGCGCATCCTCGAGCTGCTCGGAGAGCGGCCGGCGGCGGTGCATCCGATGGTGCGCTTTCTCACCAGCGGGATGATGCCGGGGACGTTCGAAGAGCACGTCTGCCTGGAGATGGCGCTGGGCGAAGGCTTCGTGCTGATGGCTCTCTACGGAGTCATCGACACCATCGAGCACGACGAGATCCGCGCCATCTTGACCCGCGCGGTGAAGCAGGAAGAGCGGCACGTCGACTTCGGCGAGCGGCGGACGGTCGCCGCCATCGAATCGCGCCCTGCCCTGCGGCGCCGGCTGCTCGGGCTCTCCCTGGTTTCGACCTGGGGCGTGCGGCGGCTGGGGCGGTTCATGCGCTCGCGGCTGCCGGCGGACCACCCGGTGCTGTCGCAGTTGCCGGCCTTCCTGGACTTCACCGTGGCCTGCGCGCAGGAGCGACTGCTGCGCATGCGCGTCTTGACCAGGCCCTTCGCGCAGCTCTCGAGCTTCGAAAAAGCCGCGGCCATCGCCGAGGCCTACGGAACTTCGCTGCTGACCTGGCCGGTCCGTAAGTTGAAGCCGCGCAAGCGGCTCACGGACACTTACTTGCGCGACCCGGACATCCTCCACCGCGAAGAGCCCAAAGAGCCGCTGCGCCTCGTGCGCTAGCGCCGTCTCGCCAGCACGAGGCAGGCCAGCGCCGAGAGCGCGGTCAGGCAGACGGCCGGCCAGAGATGGAGCGGCCGGAAGCGCAGCGAGACCCGGTGCTCGCCCGCCGGAACCACGACGCCCATCAGCGCCACGTCGGCCTTGAGGATGGAAGCCGGCTGCCCGTCCAGGGTCGCGCTCCAGCCGGGATGCCACACCTCGGAGACGAGCAGGAGCCGCTCGCGCGCGGCCCGGGCGACGATCGCCAGCGCGCCCGGGCGGAACGAATCGACGGAGGCGCTCTCGCCCTCCTCCAGCGGAGCATCGGCAGGCGCCGGGCCCTCCACCACCGCGGCCCGCCGCGCGTCCAAGCGCCGCAGCGCGGCCACCGCGGCGTCCTCGTCAGCGACCGCGGTCACCTCACCCATCAGCCGCGCCGGCGGCAGCTCGGCCGGGTTGCGATAGACGGCGAGGTCGCGGTGGA
>DATBAA010000262.1:0-14276 GCA_036271755.1 Myxococcales bacterium
CGGCCAGGACTTCCACGTCTTCGCTCTCCAGCGGCTTGAGCTTCGCCAGGTCGCGCGGCTCGTACAGATAGGGGGTCGCGTACTGCTCTTCCGGCCGCACCGACCGCACCAGCTCGCGCAGCTGCGGGTTCTGCGGGCGCAGGCTCAAAGACCGGGCGAAGGCAGCCAGCGCGCCGGTGTCGTCAGAGTTGCGCAGGCGCGAGCGGCCCAGCTGCTCGTGCGGCTCGGGGTCGTCCGGAGCGAGCAGCAGCGCCTGGGTGTAGGCGGCCTTGGCCTCATCGGCGCGGCCGTTCTGCGAGAGCAGCTCGGCGGCGCGCAGGCGCGGGTAGAGCGAGGCAGGCTCGAGCGCCACCTGCTCGCCGAGCAGCTTCAAAGAGAGGTCGAGCTGGCCGCGCTCCTGCGACAGCGAGATGAGCTCGCCGCGGGCCTCGCCGTCGTCGAAGCGGATGGCCAGCGCCGACTTCAGCTCGGCCTCGGCTTCGTCGATGCGGCCCAGGCGGCGCAGGGCGGTGGCGGCCGCGCGGTGGGCGCGGGCAGAGTCAGGGTGCGCCTTGGCCGCTTCGATGCGCACCAGCGTGGCGCGCGCCGAGAGGCCAACGGTGTCGAGCGCGCGGGCCTGCATCAGGGCGGCGTCCAGCTGCGTGGGCGAAGCCGTGGTGGCCTTCTGCGCCAGCTCCAGCGCCTGCCAGCCGTCGCCGCGGTCCAGCCGGTACTCGGCCAGCGCTTCCAAGAGCGCGGCGTTGGCGGGGTTGGCGGTCAAGGCCCTGTCCAGCGCGTCGCGGCGCTTGTTGACGTCGCGGTCCTGCAGCCGGGCGAGGCGCAGCGCGGCCTCGGGATCGGTGGGGGCTACGTCCGCCACGCGCTCCATGGCGTGCAGCGGCAGCCGCTCGGTGTCGTCGGCCGGCCGGCGCCAGGCCAGCGCGATGGCGAGGTCTTCCTGGATGCGGGCGTCCTGCGGATCCTTCCTGGCGCGCTCCTTCAGGTCGGCCACCGCGTCGTGCAGCTTCGGCAGCGGCTGCTTGCGGCTGCCCGGCGACTCCACGCTCTTCACCACCGCGAAGGCCGGGGCGGGCGCGTCGGGCGCGCGCGAGGTCTGGGCGACGCCGGCGAGCGGCGTGTCCTTGGCGTCTCCGAGCCGCATCGAGAAGCCCAGCCGGCCGGTGCCGTGCGCGATCTTCACCAGCACGTAGTTGTCGCCGGCCGCGAGCTGGGCGGCGAAGATCTGCTGATCGAAGCGCGAGGGATGGATGGCCACGTCCTCGTGGACGAGCTTGCCGTTCAGCCACACCCGCGAGGCGCCGCTGGCGCCGAAGTGGAAGACCGCCGGCTGCGCCTTGGCCGAGCGCACCACGCTGGCCGCATAGACCGCCACGTCCTGGCGCGGATAGACCGCGGCCGACAGATCAACGAAGCCATAAGGAACCGCGCCGTCCGGAATGGCGTGCCAGGCGACGTCGTGCTCCTTGCCCTTGTAGACGGCCTTCGGCTTGAAGCCGTCGGTCTCGGGCGGGAAGACCGCGGCCAGGCCCGAGCGGCCTTCGTTCTCGAACGGCCCGATCACGCTCCAGTTGCGGACCGGCGCGATCGAGTCGAACAGGGCGTGCGCCTGCGGGAACTGCCCCTGGGTCAGCGCCAGCTCGGCGCGGATCTCGATGGCGAGCGCGCGCACGTCCGGGCGGGCCTTGGCCGCGCTGCTGGCCTGGGTGAGCGTCCCGAGCATGGGGGAGAGGTCGCCCTGGTCGTCGCGCCGCTCGTAGAGGCGGAAGAGGTCGGAGATGGCCTGCGGCTGGTCGAGCTCACCCATGAGCCGGGCGGAGATCGCCTCTGGGCCCTCGCCGAGCGACGGCGGCGGGACCTGGGCGGGCGCGGGGCTTTTGCTGGCGAGTGCGGCGACGAGCAGGAGGCTAAGCATTCGTTGAAGCTCCCAGAGTTGAAGACGGCGCTTGCTGACCCCGTGAAAACTCCGGGCCGACGAAGCCCATTCCGTAGGTCGTCCAGAAGGCATGTAGCGTGCCGCTCGTATGCCCGCTACGTCCTTGCTCTGTCATTCGTCGCACGAGACTCGCCAAGCGCCTATCCGCCCACATCAGGGGGCTCGCGCCAGGGTGCGGACCTCTACCCGGGCGGCGCCGGCCTGGAGCAGGGCCACGGCGGCCGCGGAGGCGGTGGCGCCGGTGGTGAGCACGTCGTCGACGAGGCAGACGCGAAGGCCCCGCACCCGCCCGTCCGCGGCGAACGCGCCCCGCACGTTGCGTTCCCGCGCCGCCCGGTCGCGCCCCACCTGCTGCCCGGTCTCGCGCACGCGCGACAGGAGCGGCCGGACCGGCACGCCAAATCTGCGCCCCGCCGCGTCCGCCAGAAGTCGCGCCTGATCGAACCCGCGCTCGCGCAGCCGCCGCGGATGGAGCGGAATGGGCACCAGCGCGTCGGCGCGCGGCGGCGCCGCTCCTTCGAAGAGCACGCCCAGCGGCCTCGCCAGCTCGCAGTGGCCTTCGTATTTGAGCCGGTGGATGGCCTCCGCCAGCGCCCCGCCGTGCAGCCAGGGTGCGGACGCGAGCGCGAACGGCGGCGCCCGCGCCCGGCAAGGTTTGCATCGCCTCGGCCTCAGGTGCGACAGCGAGCCTTCTTCAGCCGGAGCGCCGCAGAGCGGACAGCCCGCGGGCACCGGCACCAGCGTCTCCGCGCAGACGCCACAGAAGGGCGCCTCACCCGGCGCGTCGCACGCGGCGCAGCGGACCGGAAAGAGCAGCTCGAGGAGGTGGAGCAAAATGGACACGCACGGACGTCACTGCATCCGCCGGGCCAGCGGCGACAGGCGGAGCGCGCAGGCCCGTGGCACTCAAGACGCGGGCGCGAGCGACTCGATCATCTGCACCAGCTTTCGCATGTCGGCTGGCTTGCGGAACGTCGCCACCACGTTGCCGAAGGGCGCGTTGCCATGATCGAACGCCGTCATCAGTAGGACGGGGATCTTACGCAACGTCTCGTCCTTGGCTTTCTCCTCCAAGAACTCCCAACCGGAGACGATGGGCATCATCAAGTCGAGGATGATGATGTTGGCCACGTAGCCGTCCCGGAGCACCGCCAGCGCGCGCTCGCCGTCCTCGGCCGTGCGGACGGTGAACCCCAGGGCGGTGAACGCCAGCCGGAAAGATTCACGTACGGCGAAGTCGTCGTCGGCCACCAGCAGGCGGCATTCAGGCTGTCGCATGAGGACCTTCTCGTACGGGGCGGCGGACACTATTCACGTGACCGCCCAACTTGCAACGCAGCCCACATTTCTAAATTTTCCCACCCCGGCTCACGCGACGGTAGAATTGCCCACATGGCGCGGGACGCGGCGGTCTGGTTCGTGATGATCGGTGGACAACAGGCCGGGCCGATGAGCCGCGCCGAGGTCGGGCTGGAGTTTGCCACCGGCGCCATCGATGGTGAGACCTACGTCTGGAAGGAAGGCATGAGCGGCTGGCTTCCGGGCGCTGAAGTGCCCGAGCTGGCGCAGCTCTTCGAGCCCGAGGCCGCCGGAGCGCGCTCGAAGCCGCCGCCGCCTCCGCCGGCCGCGCTCAAGCCCAAGGCAGCGAAGAAGCCCGCCGAAGGCATGCCCACCTTCGACACCTCGCACTTCAAGGTGCGCGAGGGCATCGAAGAGGCTCCCGACGAGTCGGCGCTCTCGCTGGAGATGAACCTTCCCTTCCACAAGCCGGGCGTCTCCGGCCGTCCGGAGGCTCCGAAGGCGAAGCCGGAAGCTCCGAAGGCGAAGCCGGAAGCGAACCCGAAGCAAGGAAACGAGGGCGACTGGTCCGACCGCACCCACGTCGAGATGCTGCCCTTCGGCGAGCGCGTCCACCAGGAGAAGGTCGCCTCCGAGCTCTTCGACGCACCGGCCGAGATCACCAACTCTTCCAAGGCGCTCGACCTCTCGAAGTTCGCCTCCAAGGACGCGAAGGCTCCCGCAAGGCCCGCGCCGCAGCCGGTGCGCGCTCCAGCGCCGCTGCCGCCGCCGGCGAGGTCGAAGCTGCCGGTGATCGCCGTCCTGGTGTTGGCCGCCGCCGCCATCATCGCCGGCCTCATCTACTTCCTGGACTAGTCTCAGGCCAGGTAGCGGCTCGTCTCCAGGCGGTACTCGGTGTTGTCCACCAGCCGCACGATGGAGCGCAGATGGCGGCCTTGCGCGTCGGTCTCGCGCAGATCGGCGTCGACGGGAGGCTCGAGCGGCGTGCCCGCGGTGTCGCAGATGAGCCGGACCACCGGCCGTCCCGATTCGTCCTTCTCCTGCGCCGGCCGCAGCACCACCGCCAGCTCGCCGCTGTCGAGCAGCACCAAAGAGCCAAGCGGAATGATGCCCACGCAGGTGACGAAGTACTTGAGCAAGATGGGGTCGAACGCGCTGCCGGCCTTCTCCATCATGAACTTGAGCACCGCCGGCGGCGAGAGCGGCTCGCGCCGGTAGACGCGCGCCGAGGTCATGGCGTCGTAGCAGTCGGCGATGGCCACCACCCGGCTGGCGAGCGTCATCCGCCACGGCACCTTCAGCTTCGGATAGCCGGAGAGGTCGGCGTTCATGTGGTGCTCGAACGCCGCCGCCGCCATCCGCGCCGGCACCTTGCCGATGCCGCGCGAGTTGATGAGCTTGAGCACGCCCTCGCTGGGGTGCGTGCGCATCACGTCCCATTCCTCGCCGGTGAAGTTGCCCGGCTTGTTCAAGATGTCGAGCGACACGGCGCACTTGCCAATGTCGTGGAAGAGCGCCGCCAGCCCCAGCTCGGCCAGCTCGACCTTGCTGTAGCCGACGCGGTTGGCGAGCGTCATCGAGAGCAGCGCGACGTTGACCGAGTGGTTCTGCGTGTACTCGTCGTGCGCGCGCAGAGTGCTGAGCGAGAGCACGGTCACCGGGTCCTTGAGCAGCAGATCGACGATGTTCTGCAGCGCGCGGCGGGCCTGGCGCAGGTTGATGGTGCCGCTGGTGCGCGCCGCGTGATCGAGCGAGGCCAGCGCGCCGCCCGCGTTGGAGTAGACGCTGCGCGCGCGGCGGTGATCCTTGCTCTGCCGCGCGTCGGCGGCGGGCGCGGCGGTGCCGCTCTTGGCGGAGAGATCTCCGATGGCGCCCGCGGGAGGCGCCGCGTCCTTTCGCGCCCTCCGGGGCTCGTCGAGCGCGATGCTGGTGATCTCCGCGGCGAGCAGCTCCTCGCGCAGGTCATCCAGCGTCTCGGGCCCCGGCTCGGCCGCGGCGAAGATCCCGGCGAACTTGCGCAGGTCGGGGTCGGTGACGTCCAGCGAGAGCAGGACGCCGCCCACGCCCATGGAGCCCAGCATGTCGATGAAGCTGGAGAGCAGCGGCAGCTGGTGCGCCGGCGCGCGCAGGTAGCGGTCTCCCAGGAAGACGAAGTCCTCCTGCACGCGCAGCTCCACGGTGTTGTCCTGCCCGAGCGCGCGCAAGAGCGTGAGGATGGCCGAGACGGGCCGGTCGAGCGCCGCGTTGGCCACGCCGTGCGAGCGCACCATGCGCAGCAGGATGCCCAGCTGCGTGACCAGCTGGGTGCCGATGCGCTGGACCTGCTGATCGACGATCTCCGCCGCCTCCGAGCCCTGGCCGACCTTCTGCGTGAGCGAGCGGTCGTGGACGAGCAGCGGCGTCTCGAGGCCGCCGGGCGGCGTCGTCTTCGGGTCGCTCATGGCGCGGCCTTCGCTTCCAGCGCGGCGAGGCAGGCCTTGCGCACGGCGCCGTGGGCCAAGGTGGACAAGGCTTGAAGCGCGGCCGTCGCCTTGCCGCTGCCCAGCGTCGAGAGCGCCTGCACCGCCGCCAGCGCGGTCTCCTCGCGCTCCTTGCGCATGGTCCAGCCGCGGCTCTCGACCAGGCTCTGCAGGAAAGGAATGGCGGCGTCGGCGCTGGTGGCTTGCAGCGCCTGCAAGATGGCGCGCTTCGCCACCAGCGGCAGGTCCATGAGCTTCTCGGCGTCGAGCTGCGGCCGCCACAGCTCCCACGCCACCTGGTATTTGCCGCTCGCAAGGCCGCGCAGCGCGCGCTGCCTCACCGCCGGCTCCTCGTCGAAGGCGAAGGCGAAGAGGGCGCGGCCGTCGCCGGCAAACGAGAGCTGCGTCAAAGTGGTGATGGCCTCGGTCCGCACCGAGACGTCCGGATGGCGCGACAGGCCGCCCAGCGCCTGCGTCGTGCGCGGCAGATCCCAGGCGGCGATGATGGCGATGAGGTCGAGCGCATATTGCGCCCGCGGGTCCACCAGCGCCGCCAGCACCGGCTCGGGATGCTCGGCGCAGAGCTTGCCCAGGACTTCGCGCAGCACCGCCCGGTGCTCTTCCAGATGAGCCTCGCCGAGCACGCCGCAGAGCGCCTCGGACGCCGCCGGCTGCAGCCGCGCCAGCAGCTCGGCGAGGCCGGGCGCGGACGGCGGGCACTGACCCAGCCCGGTCGCGATCAGCGCCACCCGCCCGGGAATGTTGAGCGAGCCCGCCACCCGCCCGGCGAGCAGCCGCTGGGTGGTGTCGAAGCCGGCGGTGCCCGTCTCCAGCGTGACCAGCAGCCCCACTGCTCCGGCGAAGTCGCCCGACGCCAGCAGCGCGTCGAGCGTGGGCGGAATGCAGGCCAGCGCGCGGGTGATCAGCTCTGGCGAGGTCTCGGAGACGAGGATGGCCTGCAGGACGCGCAGCACGAAGGGCGCGCCGGAGGTGGCGCGCTCGAGCTTCAGCTCCGCCTCCAGCTGCGCCCGCTCCACCGGGTCGACGCGAAACCCAGCGACGCCAGACCCCGGCAGCTGCGTCCCGATGGACTCCCGGCCCGGCGAGGCCGCCAAGGCGCGCTCGCTGTCGATCACCTGCCGGAACGACGGCGGCGGCGGCGCGAAGAAGCCAGCTTCCTGCGGCAACAGCGAGGTGGGCAGCTTGACGATGTCCTCGGCCGTCACCACCGAGACGCCCTGCAGATCGCGCGTCCAGAGGCGCGTCACCACGTCCTCGTCGGCTTCGTCCGAGGGGTCGGTCTGCCCCCAGAGCGCTTCGACGAGGCCGTTCAGGTCGGCGTGGCCAACTCCCTGCTCCAGGCGCAGCTCGCGCACTCCGTCGGCGTGCAGCCGGAAGGCGAGGCTGTCGTCGCCGCCGGCCACCGTCGCGTCTCCCAGCCGCAGATCGCCGCGCTCCACCACCACAGCCAGCACCGGCCACTGCGACAGGTGCGCTACCAGCTCGCGTTCGAGCTGCTCGAAGAAGCGCTGGGTGGCGTTGTTGGAGATGCCGTACGTGCGGGTGGCGCGCCCGGCCTTGTCGAGCTCACGAAAGACGCGCCGGGCAGAAGCTGCCTCCTCGCTCTCGCCGGCTGATTGACCCTCAGTGTCTTCGCTCATACAGCGGGCCGCGGAGTGTAACGATTCGTTATCGGGACGCGCAAACTCTTACGGCGACGAAGCTTTCGCCGCCAATTCCCGTCCTGCAGAGGGAAAAAAATCGCACTGCGGCGTGACAGATTGGTCTCCATGTGGAAAGAGGTGTGCCTGATTTTTCAAGCATCTCGTTTGGAGGGCTTCGTGACCTGGACGCAGTCGTACTTTCCAATCGGCGGAAGCATCGGTCTCTCCGCGCTGGTCGCGGCGATTCCCGTCGTCGTGTTGCTGGGCGCTTTGGGTTTCTTGCACATCAAGGCGCACTGGGCTGCCATCCTCGGCCTCGCCTGCGCGCTCGCCATCGGAATCTTCGCCTACGGCATGCCCGCCAAGATGGCTTTCCTGGCCGCTTTCAACGGCGCGCTTTACGGCCTGCTCCCCATCGGCTGGATCGTCCTCAACGCCATCTTCGTCTACGACATCACCGTCGCCACTGGAAAGTTCGAAGTGGTGAAGCAGACCATCGCCGGCCTCGCCAGCGACCGCCGCGTCCAACTGCTGCTCATCGGGTTCAGCTTCGGCGCCTTCATCGAAGGCGCGTCGGGCTTCGGCACGCCGGTCGCCATCTGCGCGGCCATGCTCATCGGCCTCGGCTTCGCGCCGCTGCCCGCCGCCGGCCTCGCGCTCATCGGCAACACCGCGCCCGTCGCCTACGGCGCGCTGGCCTCGCCGGTCATCGGGCTGCAGAAGGTGACCCAACTGCCCATGGATCAGCTCTCCTCCATGATCGGCCGCCAGCTGCCCTTCTTCTCCGTCATCGTGCCTTTCTGGCTCATCACCGCCATGGCCGGCTGGCAGGGCATGATCGAAGTGTGGCCGATGTGCCTGGTGGTCGGAGTCACTTTCGCCGTCCCGCAGTTCCTGGTCTCCAACTTCATCGGTCCGTCGCTGGTCGACATCATCGCAGCGCTGGTCTCCATCATCGCCGGTTATGCCTTTCTCAAGGTGTGGCAGCCGAAGAAAATCTGGCGCTTTCCTGGGGAGTCCGCCACGCCGCCGCAGGCGGAGAAGGTCTCCGGCCGCGACGCCTTCATCGCTTGGATGCCTTGGCTCATCCTCTCGGTCTTCGTCTTCTGCTGGGGCACCGGCACCGTGAAGGACTTCCTCAACGGCAAGGACCACACCTGGGGCTGGCTCACCAACCACACGTGGCCCATCGCGGGCCTGCACAACCTGGTGATGCGCGGCCCGCCGGTCACCACCAAGCCCGCTCCCGAGGGCGCCACCTACGCGCTCAACTGGCTCTCGGCCACCGGCACCGGCTTGTTCTTGAGCGGCATCCTCTCCGGGGTGCTGCTCGGCCTCTCGCCGGGCAAGCTCGCCGGCATCTACTTCAAGACCATCGGCCGCGTGAAGTACTCGCTCATCACCATCGCGGCCATGCTCGCGCTCGGCTTCACCACGCGCTACGCCGGCTCGGACGCGACCATGGGCCTCGCCTTCGCCTCCACCGGCGCTGCGTTCCCCTTCTTCAGCCCGCTGCTCGGCTGGTTGGGCGTGGCGCTGACCGGCAGCGACACCGCCTCCAACGTGCTCTTCGGCAACCTGCAGCAGATCACCGCCCAACGCGTCGGCATCTCACCGGTGCTGGCGGCGGCGGCCAACAGCTCGGGCGGCGTCATGGGCAAGATGATCGACGCCCAGAGCATCGTGGTGGCGGGCGTCGCGACCGGTCAGCAAGGCGGCGAAGGTGCGATTCTGCGCTTCGTCTTCTTCCACAGCCTCGTTCTCGCTTGCCTTGTCGGCGTCTTGGTGTTTTTGCAGGCGCACTACTTCACCTGGATGATTCCGCACTGACCCGAAGGGGCCACCAAGGCCCACCTGCTGGAGGATTTGAGGATGGAGATTCACGGGACCAAGAGCCTGGCGATCGATCGCGTTCTCACCAAGGACGCGCAGGCTTTGCTGGAGGCGCTGCACAAGAAGTTCAACGGCCGGCGCCAGGAGCTGCTGGCCAAGCGGACGGCGCGGCTCAAGGAGTTCGACTCGGGCAAGAACTTCGAGTTCTTGCCCGAGACGAAGCAGGTGCGGGAATCGGAGTGGCAGGTCGCTTCCTGCCCGCCCGACTTGCAGCGGCGCCACGTCGAGATCACCGGCCCGACCGAACGGAAGATGCTCATCAACGCGCTCAACTCCGGCGCGGACGTCTTCATGGCCGACTTCGAGGATTCGCTCTCGCCCACCTGGACGAACATCATCGAAGGCCAGATCAACCTGATGGACGCGGTCCGCCGCACCATCACCCTCGAGCAGGGCGGCAAGTCGTACAAGCTGAACGACAAGATCGCCACGCTGCTCGTGCGCCCGCGCGGCTGGCACCTGGACGAGCGGCACGTCAGCATCGACGGGCAGCCCATGTCGGCCAGCATGTTCGACGCCGCGCTCTACCTCTTCCACAACGCCAAAGAGCTGAAGAGCCGCGGGACGGGGCCGTACTACTACCTGCCCAAGATGGAGAGCCACCTCGAGGCGCGGCTCTGGAACGACGTCTTCAACTTCATCGAGGGGCACATCGGTATCCCGCAGGGGACGGTGCGCGCCACGGTGCTGATCGAGACGCTGCCGGCCGCGTTCGAGATGGAGGAGATCCTCTACGAGCTGCGCGAGCACATGAGCGGCTGCAACGCCGGCCGCTGGGACTACATCTTCTCGCTGATCAAGAAGTTCCGGAACCGCAAGGACCTGATCCTGCCCGACCGCTCGCAGATCACCATGACGGTGCCCTTCATGCGCGCGTACACCGAGCTCTTGATCAAGACCTGCCACAAGCGCGGGGCGCACGCGATGGGCGGCATGGCGCCGTTCATCCCCAGCCGCAAGAACCCCGAGATCAACGAAGCCGCTCTGGCCAAGGTGCGCGCCGACAAGGAGCGCGAGGTGAAGGACGGCTTCGACGGCACCTGGGTCGCTCACCCCGACCTGGTTCCGACCGCCCGCGAGGTGTTCGACCGCGTGCTGGGAGCGAAGGCGAACCAGAAGGAGCGCATGCGCCAGGAGGTGAGCGTCCAGGCCTCGGAGCTGGTGGACGTGAAGGTCGACGGCGGCAAGATCACCGAGGCCGGCGTGCGCAACAACATCAACGTCGCCATCCAGTACATCGCGGGTTGGCTTTCGGGGAACGGCGCCGTCAACATCTTCAACCTGATGGAAGACGCCGCCACCGCCGAGATCTCGCGCGGGCAGCTCTGGCAGCAGCTGAAGAACGGCGCCAAGCTGGACGACGGCAAGCCGTTCACCCGCGAGCTCTATGAGAAGTTCCGCACCGACGAGGTCGCCAAGATTCCCGCCGGCGGACGCCTTGACGAGGCGGTGAAGCTCATGGACACGCTGGTGCTGGGAGAGTTCGTCGACTTCCTCACGCTGCCCGCCTACCAGATGCTGGACTGATGCAGACCTCGACTGGCGCTCAAGAGGGTCTTGGCCATCAGCAGAAGCCGCCGGTGCCGGTGCCGCAGGAGCTGCTCGCAGAGCTGCGGAAGATCGTCGGCGAGGCCAACTGCATCCACGAGTCGTCGCAGCTGCGCACGTACGAGTCGGACGGCTACGCCACCTTCCGCGCGACGCCCGGCGTGGTGGTGCTGCCGGCCACCACCGAAGAGGTGTCGCTCTCGGTGAAGGCGGCCGCGAAGTATGGCCTGCCGGTGGTGCCGCGCGGCGCCGGGACGGGCTTGTCGGGCGGGGCGACTCCGGTGCCGGGCTGCGTGCTCATCGGGCTGTCGCGCATGCGGAAGATCCTCGAGATCAACCTCGAGGACGGCTACCTATTGGTGCAGCCGGGCGTCATCAACCTGGACGTCAGCAAGGTCCTGGCGCCCAAGGGCTACTACTACGCGCCCGATCCGTCGTCGCAGAGCGTCTGCACCATCGGCGGCAACGTCGCGGAGAACTCCGGCGGCGCGCACTGTCTCAAGTACGGCTTCACCGTCAACCACGTCCTGGGCCTGCGCATGGTGCTGCACGACGGCACCATCGTCGACCTGGGCGGGCCCACGCTGGACGCGCCCGGCTACGATCTGACCGGCGTGGTCGTCGGCAGCGAGGGCCTGCTCGGCGTGGTCACCGAGGTTTACCTGAAGGCGCTGCGCAAGCCCGAGGCCACGCGCACCTTCTTCGCGACCTTTCCCACCACCAAAGAAGCGGGCGACGCCGTCTCGATGATCATCGCCGCCGGCATTCTCCCCGCGGCCATCGAGATGATGGACACGCTGGCCATCATCGCCGCCAAGGCCGCCACCGGCCTCGACTGGCCCGAGCCGGGCGCGGCGCTGTTGATGGACGTCGACGGACCTTTGGATGAAGTCGAGCACACCGCCAAGCACGCCGGGGAATTGGCGAAGAAGGCCGGCTGCATCGAGCTGATGCTGCCCAAGGACGAGAACGAGCGGCAGTTGATGTGGAAAGGCCGCAAGAGTGCCTTCGCCGCGGTGGGCCGCATCAGCCGCAACTACATCGTGCAGGACGGCACCATTCCGCGCTCGGAGATCGGCCGCGTGCTGGGCGAGATCGCGCGGCTCTCCACCGAGTTCGGCCTGCGGGTCGCCAACGTCTTTCATGCCGGCGACGGCAACCTGCACCCGCTGGTGCTCTTCGACGCCCGCGTCCCCGGCGAGGAGAAGAAGGCCGACGCGCTGGCTGGCGAGATCCTGCGCATTTGCTTGCGGGCCGGCGGCTCCATCACCGGCGAGCACGGCGTCGGCGTCGAAAAGGCCCTCTACATGGGCGAGATGTTCACCAACGACGACCTGGACACCATGGCGAAGCTGCGCTGCGCCTTCGACCCCGCCAATCGCTTCAACCCCGGCAAGGTCTTTCCCACCCCGAGGCTCTGCGGCGACCGTCCCGGCTTGTACAAAGCGCACCCCACCGAGCTCTCCGGACAGGCGGAGCGCACGTGATCTGGGGAGCGGAAGCGCAGGAGCCGGCCACCATCGAAGAAGCGCAGGATATGCTTCGCGAAGCATATTCCGCACGGCGCACGGTGGCCTTCGCCGGCGGCGGCACACGCCTGGGGCTGGGTGCGAGGCCCAAGGGCGTGCAGACGGTGCTGAGCAGCAAGGGCCTGACGAAGATCCTGGAGTACGCGCACTCCGACCAGGTGGTGGTGGCCGAGTCGGGCGTGACGCTGTCGCAGCTGCAGGCAGAGCTGGGCAAGAACGGCCAGCGGCTGGCCATCGACCCGCCGCAGCCCGAGAAGCAGACGCTGGGCGGCATCATCGCCTCCAACGCCTTTGGTCCGCTGCGCGCGCGGTACGGCTCGGTGCGCGACCTGATCATCGGCGTGGTCATCGTCCGCATCGACGGGGTGCGGGCGAAGGGCGGCGGCAAGGTGGTGAAGACGGTCGCCGGCTTCGACCTGCCCAAGCTGATGTGCGGCTCGCTGGGCACGCTGGGGTTCATCGCCCACGCCATCTTCCGCGTGCATCCTTCGCCCGAGGCGACCAGCACCTTGACCAGCGCGGGCTTGTCGCACGCCGAGGTGAACGCCGCCTGCGCCGCCATGCGCGCGCAGCAGCTGGAGCCGGTGGCGCTTTTGGCCAGCCGGACGGGGCCGGGCAAGTTCGACCTGTCGGTGCGCTTCGAAGGCTTCAAGCGCGGCGTCGAACAGCAGGCGACGAAGGCCTCCGCCATAGCCAGGCTCGCTCCCGCGGACGATCAAGTCTGGACCGCGCACGCGGCGGTGCTCTGCGGCGGGCCCGTGCGGGTGAAGATCTCGACGCTGCCCACCGCGCTGGCCAAGGCCGACGCGGCGTTTCCGCAGGGCAAGCTCGACTTCTATCCGCTGCTCGGGCTCGGGTTCGTCACTGGCGATTTGACCGCCGAGACGTTGAGCGCCGCGCGCGCTGCCTTGAGCCCCGGACACGTCGTCGTCGAAGAAGGAACCTTGGACGCCTGGGGACCTGCGCCCGCGGCCATCGCGCTCCACAAGGCGATGAAGAACCGCTTCGACCCGCAAGGCCTGATCGCGCCCGGCCGCTTCATCGGAGGAATCTAGTGTCGTCTCATCTGGAAGGCGCGGCGCAGGTCGACAAGGGACAGCACGGAACCGGCACGCCCGGCCTCGGCGAGAAGCACGAGGCGCACAGCACCGGCCCCGGCCGCGACCCCATCGACGACTGCGTCCACTGCGGCTTCTGCCTGCCCCACTGTCCGACGTACCAGAACTGGGGCGAGGAGATGGACTCTCCCCGCGGCCGCATCGACCTGATGCGCGGCCTCAAGGAGGGCAAGGTCGAGTTCACGCCCATCGTCGCCGGACACTTCGACAAGTGCCTGGGCTGCATGGCCTGCGTCACCGCCTGCCCTTCGGGCGTGAAGTACGACGTGCTCATCGAGGAGACCCGCGCGGAGCTGGAGAAGAAGTACCCGCGGCCCGAGGGCGACGCCTTCTTCCGCAACGCGCTCTTCTCGCTCTTGCCGTATCCCAAGCGGCTGCGGGTGATGGCGTTCTTTCTCTGGCTCTACGCGGCATCAGGGGTCCAGTGGCTGGTGCACGCGAGCGGCATCCTCAAGCTCCTGCCGGCGCGGATGCGGGCCATGGAGGCCAACGCGCCGCCCATGACCTGGAAGCAGGTCACTTCCACGCTGCCCGAGAAGGTGGCCGCGCAAGGCGAGGAGCGCGGCCGGGCCGGGCTGGTGGCGGGCTGCGTGCAGCGCGTCTTCTTCCCCGGCGTCAACGAGGCCACGCTGCGCGTGCTCTCGGCCGAAGGCTTCACGGTGGACGTGCCCAAGGATCAGGGCTGCTGCGGCGCTTTGTCGATGCACGCCGGCCGCGAGGACGAATCGCTGAAGCTGGCGCGCGCGCTCATCGAGAAGCTCGAGGGCTGCGAGACCATCGTCGTCAACGCCGCGGGCTGCGGCTCGCACTTGAAGGACTACGGCCGGCTCTTC
>DATBAA010000263.1:0-6656 GCA_036271755.1 Myxococcales bacterium
TGGCACCGGTCGCCAGCGCGACGCGGAACGGTCTCCAGCCTCCGGGAGGATCCCACTCGCCCTGGCCATGGATGACCCCGTCATCGACGGAGTCCACGATGACCCCGTCGAGCCCCAAATCCGCGCTCTGCCAGACGGCGATGCCCTGCTGATCGAAGCAGTGGAGCCGGCTCGCGCTCGCGACCAAGAGCTTGTCCTCCAATGGATAGAGATGGCCGAAATACCATTGGAGCAGCGTCGTCGAGACTTTTCGAGAAGCCAAGGATACCAGGTGGAGCTCCTCATCGTATCCAACGGCCGCGAAATCGCGCCAGACGATGGCTTCTCGAAAGGCCCCGCGGCTCCATCCGTGGACGTCAATGCGCAGCAACGGTGCGCCGTCGTTCTCGATGAGAAGGTATGCCTCCGCGCTAGCCTGACCTGGCGCAACGTGGCCGATCCGGACGGGTTCCATTCCCAGCCAAGGCGGGTCGATCGCGCCCCGGACCTCGAGAACCCGCCCTTCACTCCCAGCCATCGTCGCTCCTGAAGCAGAGGCGCTTTGTATAGCCTTTGCAGCAGGCGCGTTCTCGTGATTCTCTGCGGCGCATCGCGGACGGCACCTGACCTTTGACCGAGCCATCCTTCCTCTCGTTGGCTGCCGGTTTCGCGCTCTGGGCGGCGCTCACCGCGTTTGGGCTCGTCACCAGTTGGATGGCAGCAGCAGCGGTCTTGCCGGATCGCGGGACGCTGGCGCGGCTGCAGCTCACGCTGCTCATCCAAGCCGCGGTCACGCTCACCGCCGTTCAAGGCCTGGGCATGTTCGGCCTGCTCTACCGGCCCGCGCTGGCGGCACTGGGCTTCGTCCTCTTCGCCGCCGTTGGCGCGCTGGCCTTGAAGCGTCCCTTCGCTTTCGCGCTCGCCCGCGATCTGCAGCAGGTCCGCTCGTTCTTCGGCGACGCCTTCCGCGACCGCGAGCTCCTCGCCCTGGCCGTGCTCGCCTGCGCGGTTCCATACGGCGTCCAGGCGCTCATCATCTACTGCTTCCGCAGCTGGACGTGGGACCCCGCCTGGTACCACGTGCCCATCACCAACTTTGCCATCACCGAGCATGGCCTGGGCTTCCTGGGCTCGCACAACATCCGCGCCAGCGGCTTCACCCGCAACCTGGAGCTGCTCTCGGTGTGGAACGTGCTCTTGCCCAAAGACAGCCAGCTGGACGACCTGGCGCAGGCGCCGTTCTGCCTTCTGCTCTTCGCCAGCATGGCCGCCTGGGCGCGCGATCTCAAGGCGTCGCGATCGCTCGCGGCCGGACTGGGCGCGGCTTTGCTGCTGGCGCCGCCGGTGTTTCTCCAGGCCGCCTCGACCCACGTCGACATCGCCTGCGCCGCCCTGCTGCTCACCACCTGGCAGCAGTGGACCGGCCCGCGCTTCGGCAAGACCGAGCGCGCCATTGGCTGCATTGCCCTGTTTCTCTATATGGGCACGAAGTTCACCGGGCTCTTTCACGCCGGTCTGCTGCTGCCGCTCTTCGCCGTCCGCTGCTTCTTCCGCAGACCCGCCGCGCGCGAATTTGTCTGGCTGGTTCCGGCGGCGTTCTGGCTGGGCGGCGGCCTCGTCTACCTGCACAACTTGCGGACCTACGGCAACCCCGTCTGGCCCATCGAGAAGACGATCCTGGGCATCCATCTGCAAGGCGGCATCAACGCCGCGCAAGAGTGGGTGCCGCCGTTCTTCACCGCGCGCGGCAGCTTCCTGCGCATGCTGCACAGCTGGTACGAGATGCCGCACCCGATCTGGCCGGACGTTCGCGGCGGCGGCTTCGGCCCGCTCTATCGCTGGCTCACCCTGCCCTGCGCGCTGGTGCTGCCCGTCGCGCTGATCCGGCGCGATTTCGCCCGCGCCGCGTCGATCGCGGGCCTCTTCGCGCTCGCATTGGTGGTCCCCGATCCCTGGTGGCCGCGCTTCACCTTCTGCGCGGCCGCGGCGGCGCTGGCTTGCTTTGCATTGACCTCCGAGCTCCTGCGCTTCGCCTGGCCTCGCCGAGCGATCTCATTGGCGGCGCTGGTGCTGGCCTGCGCCGGCATCGTGGAGGGCTGGCCAGGATTCTATCCGTTGAGGTTCATGAATCGAGCATTGAAGACGCCGCACCTCGCGCGGTCCACCATCCAGCCGGCCGACTGGCTCTGGACGGAGGAGATGTGCCGCATGCGCGAGGAAGAATTGCGCGCCGGCGAAGCCATCTCCTACGACGACTCCATCTTCTTCATGTCCGATCTCTGGACCACCGACCTGCGCAACCGCGTGGTCTTCGTGCAACACCCGGCGGACAACGGCACGCTGCAATGGACCAGCCGCGAGACGGATCAGCAGTTCCTCGACAAGCTCAAGACCGAGAACGTCACCTGGGCCGCGGTGCGCCCGGGCATGAGCGGCGAACGCGCGCTGCTCGCCGCCGGCGGCAAACGCCTCTTCCTGACCCCGCGCTACCAGGCCGCGATCATCCGGACGCCTTGGGCCCATCAGAAATGACGTGCGTGAGCTTGTCCGGATTGACCACCCGATACATCGCGGACAAACGCTCGCCGTCGGTCTCGCAGAACGTCACGCCGAAGAGCCCGCCCGACAGCCGCTCCAGCACCGCCGGCTCTCCATTCAATCGAACCAGCCGATAGGTGAATTGCCCCGCGTGCTTCTCCCCGAACTTCACCAGCATCCGCGCGATCAGCGGTGCGCCCATCAACACCCGGCGGGAGGCGCGGACCTTGGGGCCGCCGTCCGCGGTCCAGGTCATCTCCTTGGAGAAGAGACCCAGCAAGGCATCTTTGTCGCCATTGGTCAGCGCGGTGATGAAGCCGCCCAACAGCCGCTCCTTCACCTCGTGCGGCGCGGTGAAGCGCGCCCGATCCGCCCGCACGCGATCGCGCGCGCGATGCACGATCTGCCGCGCGGCCGCCTCGCTCTTCTCCAGCACGCGGGCGATCTCGCCGTAGCCGCTGCCGAAGACTTCACGCAGCAGGAACGCGGCCCGCTCTTCGGGCGCCAGCCGCTCGAGCAGCACCAGGAAGGCCATCGAGAGATCGGACGCCAGCTCGCTGCGATAGCCGGGCGAGAAGGTCTCTTCCGCCACCGGCTCGGGCAGCCACGGCCCCGGATAGCTGGCGCGCGCCGTCCGCGCCTTGCGCAGCTTGTCGATGGAGAGCCGGGTGACCACCGACACCAGCCACGCCTCCGGCTCCTGCACCTCGCGGCTGCTCTGCAGACGCAGCATCGCCTCCTGCACCAGATCCTCGGCGTCCTGCACGTCTCCGAGCATGCGGAAGGCGATGCCAAAGAGCCGCGGCCGAAGCTGTTCGACAGCGCTGTCACGTCCAGCCATGCCGGACGTCTTACACGGCATGACCACCAAAATGACAAGAGCCAAGATCGCCCCAGACGCCTACCGCGCCATGCTCGCTTTGTCGGACTTCGCGAAGTCGAAGCCGCTGCCGCACAGCCTGCTGGAGCTGGTGAAGATCCGCGCCTCCTATCTGAACGGCTGCGCGTACTGCATCGACATGCACACCAAGGATGCCCGCGCCGCGGGCGAGACCGAGCAGCGCATCTACGCCGTTCCGGTCTGGCGCGAGACGCCCTTCTTCACCGAGCGCGAGCGCGTCGCGCTGGCCTGGACCGAGACGGTCACCCAGCTGGGCCGCGAAGGCGTGCCGGACGAGCTCTACGCCGCCACGCGCGTCCACTTCGAAGAAGCCGAGCTGGTGTGGCTGACCATGGCCATCGTCGCCATCAACGGCTGGAACCGCCTCTGCATCGCCTTCGCCGTCGAGCCCGGAACTTATCAGCCGCCGAAGAAAACTTAACGGTAGCGCTGCCGCGCCAGGGCCGCGCCGGCCGCCAGCGCCTCGAGCTTCTTGACCGCGATCTCGCGCTCCATGGGCGCGAGGCCGCAGTTGGTGCAGGGAAAGAGCCGCTCCTTGGGCACGAACGCGAGCGCCTTGCCGATGGTCTCCGCCACCTGCTCGGGCGTCTCGACGACATCCGACGCGACGTCGATGACGCCGACCAACAGATCCTTGCCGGGCAGCAGCGACATCAAATCAGGCGGCACGTGCGAGTGGTAACACTCGAGCGAGATCTGTTGGACGCTGCTCTTGGCCAGCACGGGAAAGGTCTTCTCATACTGATCCCACTTCGCGCCCAGCGTCTCTTTCCAATCGTTGTTGGCCTTGATTCCGTAGCCGTAGCAGATGTGCACGGCGGTGGTGGCCTTCACGCCCTGGACGGCGCGCTCCAAAGCCTCGACGCCCCAGGCGCGCACGTCGTCCATGTAGACATTGAAAGCCGGCTCGTCGAATTGAATGACGTCCACGCCGTCCGCCTGCAGCGCCAGCGCTTCGCGGTTGAGCAGATCGGCGAACGCCATGGCCATCTTCACCTTGTCGCCGTAGTGCGCGTCGGCCACCGTGTCGACGATGGTCATGGGCCCCGGCATGGTGATCTTCAGCTTCTTCTTCGTATGCGCCCGGGCGATCTTCGCTTCGAACTCGTGCACGCGGCCCTTGAGCCGCAGCGGCCCGGTCACCTTGGGCACCATCGCGTCATAGCGATTGTTGCGAATGCCCATCTTGACCTTGTGCTCGAAGTCGATGCCCTCGACGAACTCGAGGAAGCCGTGCACGAAGTGCTGCCGCGACTGCTCGCCGTCGGTGACGATGTCCAGGCCCGCGTCCTCCTGGATCTTGAGCCAGAGCAGCGTCGCGTCCTTCTTGGCGGCCAGGAGCTCGTCGCCCGAGAGCTTCCACTGCGGCCAGAGCTTGTTCGTCTCGGCGAGCCAGGATGGTTTGGGCAAGCTGCCGGCGATGGTCGCTTCGAACATCAAGTCTCCTTGGCGGATGAGGCGCCGGAGACTACAACATTGCGACGTCAACGAAAGGAATCCTGCATGTCCTTCTTCGATCTCGAAGCGAAGGGTCTCGACGGCGCCGCGCAGCCTCTCTCGGCTTACAAGGGCAAGGTCGCGCTGGTGGTCAATGTCGCCTCGGAGTGCGGCTTCACGCCGCAGTACACCGGCCTGCAGGCGCT
Source organism: Myxococcales bacterium (assembly GCA_036271755.1). Taxonomy (GTDB): domain Bacteria; phylum Myxococcota; class Myxococcia; order Myxococcales; family 40CM-4-68-19; genus 40CM-4-68-19. The sequence continues at coordinate 5,062 of DATBAA010000263.1, forward strand.
CTCGCAGCAGTACAAAGACAAGGGCCTCGTCGTGCTGGGCTTTCCCTCCAATGAGTTCGGCGGGCAGGAGCCGGGCAACTCCACGGAGATCGCCCAGTTCTGCAGCAGCAAGTTCCACGTCACCTTTCCCATGTTCGAAAAGGTGAATACCAAGGGCGCCGCGCAATCGCCGGTCTACGCGTTCCTGACGCAAACAGAGAAGCCGCCCAAGTGGAACTTCCACAAGTACCTGGTGGGCAAGGACGGCCAGGTGCTGCAGTCCTTCGCCAGCGGCGTCACGCCCGAGAGCGCCGAGCTCAAGTCCGCCATCGACGCGGCGCTCGCGAAGTAAGTTGGTCTGCATCCTCTGCGGAGACGCCTTCGCGTCGACGTTCGAAGCGCCGCTTCCCGACGGCCGGCCGGACACGCTGGTCTGCGCGAAGCACAGCGACGAGGACCTGCGCCGGCTGGGCCTGGACGATCTCTGGGGCGGCGTCGATCCAATGCGTTCGCCCTCGTTCTTTCGCGGCGGCAAGGCGCACGTGGTCGACGTCTGGGAGCAGGGCCTGGGAACGCTGGCGGTCTACGTGCTGCTCGACGACGGCGATCTCCTGATGTTCATGAATTGGGGGCTGCCTTATGTCTGCTTCGCGCGCGTGCCCCGCGAGAAGCGGCTCTTGCTCCAGCCGCTGGGCGTCCAGGCGCGCGCGCGCGCGCCGTGGGACAAAGCGATGAGAGGCGCCTGGGAAGTGACGAGCGTCGGCCGCAGCGGCAACGGCGTCGAGGTCTGCTTCGCGAAGCACGGCGTGCTGACCTATTCGACCGAGACCGCGAACTGGCTCCTGCCGGGCAACACCCGCCACTTCCTGACCACGGCCTTCAAGCCGAAGCGGTTCTGGCAAAGGCGCTGAAGGACTATCTTGTGAAGATGCTCTCGAAGCGTTCTGCGCTGCTGCTCTTGTTGCTCGCCGCCTGCAAGCCGGCCGCGCAGTCCGGAGCCGCGGAAGTACGGCTGGCCACCGACCTGAATGCAGCCACGGTCGACACCGCGCTGCAGCTCGTGTTGCGCAATGGCGGGCCTCGCGCCGAGCGGACCGCCGGCGCTCACGAAGGCGCTGCCGCGTTGACGCAAGCTCCGCAGGCGCTCGCGGCCGAAGTGCGCTGGGACAGCGATCCGTACGGCGCCATCGCCGCCGCCGCGCACGGACAGCTCGCGCCCGCGCCGCTGACCGCGCGGGACGTGCCGCCGCTGTGGAAGGATCCGGGCGGCACCTGGGTGGCGGTCGGCGGCCGCGCGGAGGTGCTGCTGGTCAATCAAGATGCGCTGCAAGATCATTTGGCGCCGCAGCGGCTCACGACGCTGATCGAGCCCTGGCTGAAGGGCAAGGTCGCGCTCGCGGCGCCCACCGGCGGCATGGCGCTGGCGCACTTCGCGGCGCTCTACCAGGCCTGGGGCGCGGAGCGGATGGACACCTGGCTCGCGCAGCTCAAAGCGAACGAGCCGCAGATCTACGCGACCGACGCCGAGGTGCGCGCGGCGGTGGTGGAGAAGCGGGCCGTCGTCGGCCTCCTGGCCAGCGACGAGGCGGCGCAAGCCGTGGCCAGCGCGGCGCACG
>DATBAA010000264.1:0-7837 GCA_036271755.1 Myxococcales bacterium
TGCCGGTATCGGATTGAAATCGAGCCCGTTTGTCAGAATACGAGCTGCGCGCCGCGGCGGCCTCCAGCACCTCCAGCGCCGAGACGCTGTCGCGCAGCACCTGCCCGGTCGGCAGCACGTCGCCCACTTGCAAGGCGTTGCGGCGGCGCAGCTCGAGCGGGTCCATTCCCAGCTCGTGGGCGATCGCCTCCATGTGCGCTTCGACGGCGAAGATGGTCTGCGGCACTCCAAAGCCGCGAAAGGCTCCGTTGGGCGGCGTGTGCGTCTGCACCACCTGGCAGTCGATGCTGGCGTGCTTCCAGCGATACGCGCCCGCGGCGTGCAACACCCCGCGCGAGGCGACGACCGGCGACAGCGTCACGTAGGCGCCGCCGTCCATGACGATGTCGATCTCGCAAGCGAGCAGCTCGCCGTCTTGCGCGACCGCCGTGCGGTAGGTCATCACGGCCGGGTGGCGCTTGGTGGTGGCCGCCACGTCCTCCTCGCGCTTGTAGATCATCTTCACCGGCCGCCCCGACTTCCGCGCCAGGAGCGCCGCGTGGCCTGCGATGATGGACGGGTAGTCCTCCTTGCCGCCGAAGCCGCCGCCGGTCACCACTTGAATGACGGCGAGCTGCGCATCCTCTAGGCGCAAGAGCCGCTTCAGCGCGCGATGCACGTAGAAGGGGCACTGCATCGAGCCGTACAGAGTTACGCCGCCGTCCGCGCGGGGCACGGCGCAGACCGCGTTGGGCTCGATGTACATCTGCTCCTGGTGGCCTACGCGGTAGGTGCCCTCGACGACTTTGTACGCATTGGCAAAAGCCTCTGCGAGCCCTTCCGCGGCCTGCTCGATGCGATAGGCCTTGAAGACGTGCGTAGACTCGAGCGCGTCGAAGACGGGCGGCAGCGGCTCGACCTCCACCCGCACGTGCTGGACGGCTTCTTCCAGCTTCTCCCGATCGGCGCAGGCCAGGAGCGCAATCGCCTCCTCGCGGTGCCGGATGAGGTCGTGCGCCAGCATCGGCTGATCGTCCTCGATGAGGTGCACGATGTTCTCGCCCGGGATGTCCGCCGCGGTCACCTGCGTGATGCCGGTCCAGTCATACGCGGGGTCGAATGAGATACTGAGTATCTTTGCGTGCGCCACCTGGGAGCGGATGGTCGCGCCCCACAGCTGCCCTTCGAAGGTCAGGTCATCGAGATAGCGCGCGCGGCCCGTCGTCTTGTCCAGGCCGTCCTTCCGCGGCGGCGATCTGCCCACCGCGCCCTGCTGCTCGTGCTGCAGCTGCTTCATATCCAGCCTTTACCATGGCTGGCCGCGCATCCCAGCGCCGTCCGGGTTATGCACGAGCGCATGATTCCGCTGCGGGACAGCCAGCGTTCGCGCACCGCGCCGGTGGTGACCGTCTCGCTCATCGTCATCAACGTGCTGGTCTTCCTGAACCAGCAGTTCCTCGGACCGCGGCTGACGGCGAACCTCGTCTCTCTGTACGGGCTCGTGCCCGACGACTTCTACCGCTGGCAGGGCGATCCGTTTGCTCCGGCGCGCTTCCTGCCGCTCATCACCAGCATGTTCTGGCACGGCGGCTGGATGCACCTCATCGGCAACATGCTCTATCTCTGGGTCTTCGGCGACAACGTCGAAGACCGGCTGGGCCACGCCCGCTACCTCTTCTTCTACTTGCTGGCCGGAGCGCTGGCGGGCCTCACGCAGGTGGCGCTGGACCCCTACTCGCAGCTGCCCACCATCGGCGCGTCGGGCGCCATCGCCGGCGTGTTGGGCGCCTATCTGGTGACGTTCCCGCGGGCCAAGGTGGTGACCTGGCCGTTCTTCTTCATTCCCATTCCGGCCTTCATCTATTTGTTTCTCTGGTTCGGCATGCAGCTGCTCGTCGGCCTGGGCTCGCTGGGCGCTCCCTCGCAGGCCGGGGGCGTCGCGGTCTGGGCGCACATCGGCGGCTTCGTCGCCGGGGCTTTGCTGATGAAGGTCTTCGAGCCGCGGCGGCCGGTGCCTGCGCGAAACTACTACTGACCTACTCTGGGGTCGCAGCGCCGGACACGGGATACCGGACGCCGGACACCGCTGCTTCCGGGTAGCCGACCATCCGCCCCAATTGCGGATCCCACAGCTTCAGCTCGAAGGTGGCGGCGATGACGGCCGGAGTCAGCCGCACGCGCATGGGGTTCTGCAACTCGGGCAGGGACTTCATCGCCTCGGGCAGCCGGTAGTACGGGATGGTCGGGTTCAAGTGATGGACGTGGTGATAGCCGATGTTGGCCGTCAGGTAGTTCAGGACCGGCCCCATCTCCATGTAGCTCGAAGAGTGGAGCGCGGCGCGGTCGTAGCACCAGGCCTCGCGCTTCTGGATGACGAGGCCCTCGAAGTTGTGCTGCGCGTAGAAGAGGTACGCGCCGATGGCGTGGGCGGTGAAGAGCGGGATGAACCAGAAGAAGGCGAAGGTCGCCACCCCGAACTTCGCCAGCAGGAACGCGGTCATGCCCCAGTTGAGCGCCAGGGCCAGCGCGGAGTCCCAGCGCTTCCGGGGCGAGCGGACAAAGGACATGACGCACATGCCGAACATGAAGATGGTGAAGTGGGCGAAGAGGATGGTCAGCGGGTGGCGGATGGTCTTGTAGCGGGCGCGCGCCGCCGGCGTGGCCTCCTGCCACTGCTGCGTGGTCATGGTGGCGAACGAGCCGATGCTCGAGCCGACCAGCTGGGCCGTGTGGGCGTGATGATAGTTGTGCGTCTCGCGCCAGACCCGCGGCGGCGTCAGCGAGTGCAAGGCGAAGGGATAGAGGATGCAGCGGGCAACCTTGGAGCCACGCAGGAGCGCGCCGTGCATGTAGTCGTGAAAGAGGACGAACTGCCGCACGACCAGGAACCCGGCGAAGACCGACAGCACCAAACGCAGAGGCCAGTAGAGCGGCTGCCAGAGCGCGACGCCCGAGGCGATCATCAGGCCGGTGGTGCTCAAGACGGCCCACCAGCTGCGCAGGGTGGACTCCGGCGCAAACGCCCTGCTCGATTCGATCAGGTCACGGCCTTGGCGCACGCAAACTCCTCCTCAGTTCGGCGGGAGACATATCCCAGAATCCTGCGTAAAGTCACGGACGGCTTGACGTATCGACAGGCAAGCCGTTACACGGGGCGCCCATGAAGGGTGTCATCGAGTCACTGGATGCTTGCGAAGGCGTCCGAGAGAGCGGTTTTACCTTTGTCGGCGCCAAGGGAGCAGGCGAGGACCTGGTCCTCTCCTTCCATGACGTCCGGCTTGCCGCGCAGCAGCGGGCAGCCCACTTCCTGTCCAACGGCATCGTCCGGGGTGACCGCATCGCGCTGGTCATCCCCGAAGGCGAGCACTTCATTCCGGCGTTCCTGGGCGGCCTGTGGATGGGCGCGGTGCCCGTGCCGCTGTACCCGCCGCTCTCGCTGGGCAAGCTCGACGCCTTCATGGATGCGCTCGTCACCATCTTGAATGTCGCCAAGCCCAAGGCCCTGGTAACCACGGAGCGGGTAGCAAAAATTCTCTGGTCGGCGGTAGGGCGGATTCCGTCGTTGACCAAGGTCATCATCGCAGAGGACTTGCAGCGGGAGCCCGCGGGCACTTTGCCACCGGTGGCCTCGTTCGTGGAAGACGATCTGGCCTTCCTGCAATTCACCTCCGGCAGCACCTCGCTGCCCAAGGGCGTGATGGTCACGCACGGCAGCCTCGCGGCCAACTGCAAGGCCATCGTGGTCGACTGCCTGAAGGTCGACCCCAAGCACGACGTGGCGGTCAGCTGGCTGCCCCTCTACCACGACATGGGGCTCATCGGCCTCGTGCTGGCGCCGGTCTTCCTCAAGATCCCGACGGTCTTCATTCCGACGCTGAGCTTCGTCAAGAACGCCACGCTCTGGATGGAGACGCTCAGCAAGTACAAGGGCACCTTGTCGTTCGCGCCCAACTTCGCCTACGCCTTGGTGACGAAGCGCGCGCGGGCCGAGCAGCTGGCGCGGTGGGACCTGTCGCGCATGCGCGTCTTCGGCTGCGGCTCCGAGCCCATCAACCCCGAGACCATGCGCAACTTCGTCGAGAAGTTCGCCGCCGCGGGCGTGAAGCCCACCTCGCTCCTGCCTTGCTACGGCATGGCGGAGGCGACGCTGGCCATCTCCTTCATCGGCCTCGACGAGACGCTCAAGGTCGACAGCATCGACGAGGGCCGGTACCACAAGGACAGGAAGGCCGCGCCCGGCACTGGCCTCGAGGTCGTCAACTGCGGCCGGGTGATGCCGGGCCACGAGATCTCGGTGCAGGACGATGACGGGCGCATCCTGCCCGAGCGCGCGGTCGGCCAGCTCTGCTTCAAGGGTCCGTCGGTGGCCAAAGGCTACTGGGAGAGCCCCGAGGCGACGCGCGAGGCCGGCTTCGGCGGCTGGCTGCGGACGGGAGACCTGGGCTACATCGCCGGCGGCGAGGTCTACGTCAGCGGGCGCATCAAGGACATCCTCATCATCAACGGCCGCAACTACTATCCGCAGCGCATCGAGTGGCTGGTGGACGAGCTGCCCGGCGTTCGCAAAGGCTCGACGGTGGTCTTCACCCGGCCGGGCGCGTCGTCGGAGGAGATCGTCGTCGCCGCCGAGACGCGCGACCGCGACGAGGCGACGCTGAAGGCGCTGATCATGGCCAAGGTCAGCGAGGAGTTCAGCCTCTCGGTGAGCGACGTGGCGCTGGTGCCTCCGGGCGCGCTGCCCAAGACCTCTTCGGGCAAGCTGCAGCGGCGCAAGACGCGCGATCAGTACCTGACCGGCAAGCTGGGAAAGGCCGGGCGCGGCGGCAGCACGCGGCTTGCGGTCGCGAAACATCTGGCGTTGTCCTGGGTGGGCCGTGCGAAACACGGCGCTCGCGGACTTTTGAAAAGGTTGGGAGCGTAGATGGGTTCGAGCAAAGCGGACATCGCCGTCTCGTACGACGTCAGCAACGAGTTCTTCCGGCTTTGGCTGGACGAGCGGATGAACTACACCTGCGGCATCTTCGACGACGGTCCGGACCGCATGGTCATGCCGCCGCCGGGACACCCGGGCGAGCGCACGCTGGAGGCCGCGCAGCTGGAGAAGCTGCGCATCTTGTCGGGCTTCGCGCACGTGAACACCAGCAGCACGGTGCTCGACATCGGCTGCGGCTGGGGCGCGAATCTGGAGTACCAGGCGCTGCAGAACAAGGTGAAGGCCGCGCACGGCATCACGCTGTCCGAAGCGCAGTGCGCCGAGATCCGCCGCCGCGAGTTGCCGGGCGTAACCGCGCAGGTCTGCAGCTACCTCGACTACAAGCCGCCGGTGAAGTTCGACGCCATCATCTCCATCTGCATGATGGAGCACATCGTCTCTCCGCAAGAGGCGCGCGACGGCAAGTCGATCGCGGCCTACCGCAACTACTTCCGCCTCGCGCGCGAGTGGACGAACCCCGGCGCGTACTTCGGCCTGCAGACCATCTTGCGCAACTTCGTCCCGCGCGATCGCAACGACGTCCGCGATCTGGGCTGGGTCACCTACGAGATCTTCCCCGGCGGCATCGTCCCGCGGCTGGAGGAGATCATCGCGGCGGTGAATCCCTACTGGGAAGTCGTCGAGGTGAAGACCCGCCGCCTCGACTACATGAAGACCACCTGGCACTGGCGCGACCGCCTCCGCAAGAACGAGGCAAAGATTCGCGCCACCTGGGGCGACAAGGTCTATGACGATTACGAGCGGTACCTCTCGACCTGCGTCACCGGCTTCGAGAAGCACTACCAATCCCTGGCTCAATACTCTTTGAAGAGGATCGACTAACCCATGCAGCAGCCCATCGACGTCGTGGAGATGTTCAAAACGGCCGCCATGCAGGTGGACAACCGCCGCCTGCCCGACCTGAAGCCCGACACGGTCATCGCCAGCCTGGGTATGGACTCGGTAGCCGTGATGGAGCTGGTCAGCTACTTCGAGGAGCAGCTCAACGTGCGCATCCCGGACGAAGAGCTGTCGCGCATCCGCACCGTGCGCGACCTCCGCGACGCCGTCGCCAAGCTCCTCCCCGGAACGCAATTCGTTTCGTAAGTCTCTCGCGGACTGCAACGTTTCGGTTCAACCGCAAAGCGCGCCAAGCGCGCAAAGAGGCCGCACTACGATCAGCACCCGGCCTCTTTGATGGTTGTTGCTCGGCGCCGCCGGTTGCACGATGCGGCGACGTGACGGTGCGTCCACCAAGCACAGATGGCGTTCGCTGGAGCCTTTGCGCGCTTGGCGCGCTTTGCGGTTGAAATGAAGAGAGAGCTTTAGAGCCAGCGTTCCGAGCGGTACCAGGCTACGGCGGCTTTTACGCCCGCGGGCCAGTCGGTCTTGGGGGTCCAGCCCAGGTCGCGGCGGGCGCCGTCGCCCGAGCAGACCCAGTGGCGTTGGGAGAGCTCGTTGACCTTGTCGAGGGTGAGCATCTGGGCGGTGTTGGTGAGCTTCCCCCAGGTCTGCGAAGCCGCGGCCGCTACCTTGATGATGCCCATGGGCAGGCCGACGCGGACGAAGGCGCGCTTGCCCATGGCCGCTTCGACTTCCTTCAGTGCGTCGCGCCAGATCAGCACGTCGCCGTCGTCGACGAAGTAGGCCTTGCCCGACGGCGCGTTGGGCGTGGTGGCGGCGAGCGCGATGGCCGACGCGCAGTCTTCGCCGTAAATTACGCTGAGCGTATTTCCGCCGTCGCCCATCACCGGCAGGACGCCGTTCTTGATGCTGGTGAAGAAGGCCAGGGTCTCGCGATCGCGCGGGCCGTAGATGAGCGGCGGGCGGATGACGGTGACGGGCAGCCGGGCAGCTTCCGCCAGCACGGCGCGCTCTGCTTCGAGCTTGCTGCGGCCGTAGTGGGTCACGGGCTTCGGCTCCGCGTTCTCGTGCACCGGCGTGCCGTCGGCCGAAGGTCCAACCGCGGCCAGCGAAGAGACGTGCACGAACCGCTTCACGCCGCCGCGCTCGAGCACGGCTTCGAGAAGATTTTTCGTGCCCTGCGTATTCACCGCAAAGAACTCTTCCGGCCTGCGCGCCTTGACGATGCCGGCCACATGGACCACCGCGTCAACGCCTTGCACTGCATCCTTGAGAGACGCTCGATCGTCGACCGCCCCAGGGGCAAACTCCAGGCCTGGAAGCTTCTCGAGGAAGCGCTTCTCGCTCTTCGGCCGCACCAGGGCCCGGACCGCATGTCCACCTGCCGAAAGTTTCTCGGCGACATACGATCCTAAAAACCCCGATCCGCCCGTGAGCAGCACTTTCATGCGGCGGGCATCTACCACATCGGGCACGGTGACCGTTGGCCTGGGTGGAAGGTCGTGGACCGAGCAGGGAACCTTCCTTGACGTGCAGCATCAAACGTCCTATTCGGAGCGCGCTTTGGAGGGCAGTTTGGACATTGCGATCGTGGGTCTCGGCTGCCGGTTTCCGCAGGCGCGCGATCCGAACTCGTATTGGGACCTGATCCGCAAAGGGACGGTCACGTTCGGGCCCATCCCGAAGGACCGCTGGGACCATGCGCTGTTCCACGACCCGACCACGCGCGTTCCCGACAAGACGTACATCGACAAGGGCGCGTACCTGGACGAGAGCGAGGTGCGCGAGTTTGGCGCGCTTCACTTCGGCATCGCGCCCCGCCGTCTGCAAGTGACCGACCCGCAGCACCGCATCCTGCTCGACGCCGTGCGCGGCGCTCTGCAGGACGCCGGCTACGACAGCCGGGCGTACGACCGCTCGCGCACCGGCGTCTTCATCGGCGCCTCGGCCAACGAGCACAAGGAGCTCTTGCTCTCCCGCCTGCGCGTCATGTCGATGTTCGACGGCGCCTTCGGCCGCGAG
>DATBAA010000265.1:0-13114 GCA_036271755.1 Myxococcales bacterium
AGGACCGCACCCCGCGCGAGCGCATGGTCCTGGCCGCCGTCGCGCTGTTGAGCGAACGCGGCCTGGCCGGCGCGTCTTTTTCCGAGGTGATCGAGCGCAGCGGGGCGCCGCGCGGGTCCATCTACCACCACTTTCCCAAAGGCAAGGACAGCCTCACCTCCGAGGCCATCGCGCTGGTTGGCAACCACCTCTTGGCTCTCTTGCGCCAGCGCGACGGAGCCACGCCCACCGAGGTCGTGCGCCGCTTCGTCCAGGCCTGGCGCGCGGTGCTGACGAAGTCGGACTGCCAGGCCGGCTGCGCCATCGCAGCGGTTGCCAACGAAGCCGAGGCCGCCCTGCTCGATCAAGCCGCGGCGGTCTTCGTCTCCTGGGAGACCGAACTGGCCGAGGCCCTGCGAGCGGCCGGCCTGGCTCGCCCAAAGGCCCACCGCGCCGCCTCGCTGATCCTCGCCTCGGTCGAAGGCGCCTTGATCCTCTGCCGCGCCCGCCGCGAGCTCGCCCCCCTCGACTCCGTCGAGGCTGCCCTCATCTCCTTCGTCGACACCTGAAACGCCCGACGCGCAGAGGCGCGACCGAGAAGTAGGACGGTAGGTCGACAACCGTCCTGCGTTCGTAGAATGAAGCAAATCAGCGTAAAATGCTTTGATGGAACGACCGTAATTTATCCGAAGGAGTTAAACGACATGCTCTTTCACGTGACCTTGGCCAAAAACCTCTCTTCAATCGTCGCGACCAGGCAGCTGGAATCGGCGTCGCGCCTGGTACAACGCGTCGGCGCGTCGAAAGCGTTGTTGAGATGCGTGCGCGACACCTCCTCAGAAGTTGCACCCGGAATAACTCTAAATGACCAACGCCCAATGCGCGGCTGGAAGAAAGATGGCTTGGCCGAATATCTGGAGTATCTGAACCAACACGTATACTTCTGGCAGTGGAGTCCTTTGGAGTCCTATTCAGGCAATCAGCAGAGGAGAAACCCCTCCATCCGTCACGCCGCGATGTATGGCGGTCGGTATTTCAGTCCAACTGCACCGAGTTGGGATCGCGTCCTCCTCCGCTTTGGTCAAAAAGAACTCGAAGCGATGAATATCAGCAAGGGTCCTTCATTTTCGATCTGCAATTCCGGCGCTCCAGACCACAATAGTGATCTCCTCGATCTGCGCACGAGGGTATTTTCCGGTACCCGGTCCACGGGCGTCGAGATTGTGTTTCGGGACATCGTTCTTCTGCCCGAAAGCGCTGAGATCTGGAATCGTCAGACAGCACTCTGGATACGACTTGTTCGGGTTGATTCGGTCGAGCACTTTACGACGGTGAACCGCGGGTGAGCTCCACTCTTCTTGACCGGGAAGTAACTCCGTTCGGTGTCGCTCGCCACTGAGTTGCGGCTCTGCTTGGCGTCGCGCCGATGACCGCAGCGGTGGTGATCAGGCGCTCCGCATTAGTCTGGCCGCGTCGGACCGGAAATTCTCCGTGCATAGCTTTGGTTTGGGCAAGCTCTTCTTGCGCTTTACGCATCATTGCGCTAAGGTGTATTTGCGTGAATCCGACCCGTGCGAGCAAGAGAATTCGGGAGCTTGTCCACGCGGGTCATTGGGAGATCTTGGCTCATGCGGTGGAGCAGATGGTCGAGCGCGACGTTACGGTGGATGATGTGCATGCCGTCCTCCTGAGGCATGACTCCTGCCGCCCACACGCGAACCGATGGCGGTTGACCGGAGTTGACCTTGTGGACGACCCGCTGGTGCTAATGGTCGAAATCGAGGCGGATGTGCTGGTGGTGACCATGTTTCGGGGTGACGAATGAAGAAGACCAGGTGCCCCAAATGCGGAAAGACCGCGCTCGAGGCGGCAACCTATTCCGCTCGGCGTGATCTGGATGGACGGCGTTTCACGGCCGATGTGCCGGCGCGGAAATGCTCCGCCTGCAGCGAGGTGCTCGTCTCTGGCCCAGGGCTGCTGACATTCGAGCGTGCCATCACGCTCGATCTTGCTCGCGGCGGCCAGGTTGGTCCCGAGGGCTTTCGATGGCTCCGCAGAGCCGCAGGCCTCAAGGCCGTGCAGCTGGCGCAGCTGCTCGACGTGACCGCCATGCAGGTCTCGCGTTGGGAGAACGGCCGCAAGCCGCTGGAGCGGCGAGCAGTCGCCTTGGTGTCCGCGCTAGCCCTCGAACAAGCAGAAGGGAAGGGCGGAACGCGCGCTGTTCTCGAGGCACTTGCTGCTGGCAAGAAAGTGCCAAAGACCGTGCGGCTGGACGTGCACACCGCGAACTGAGCTCGCGTTGACAGCGGCGGTGCTTCGGCTGGCATCGCTTGGTCACTGTAGGGCGCATCGGTCGTTGCGGACCGAAAGGGCACTGCCCGCCTACCAACGAAGTTCTACTGGTTGGAGCGCACATGCCGAAACTCGAAACGTTCCGCAAACAGGCCAAGCAGTTGGTCCGCTGGCATCGCGAAGGCAACTACTCCGTGGCCGGCCGCATTCGAGGCTTGCCGCGCTATCGCGAGCTGACCGACGCTGCCGCGCTTGCGCTGCCTTTTCCGCTCGCCGAGGCGCAAGAGGTGATCGCCGCGGAGAATGGCCACGAGAGCTGGGCCTCGCTCAGGGTTTCCGTCGAGGCGGCTCCGGGCAGCGAGGCACCGGCGACGCGCCCGGCCAGGCCTTCACTCAAGGGAGCAATTCCCATTTTATATGTTTCGAACGTCACTGCGTCCGCGGCTTTCTTCCTGGACAAGCTGGGCTTCGGCATCGACTTCCTGCACGGCAACCCACCGTTCTATGGCTCCGTGTCGCGCGACAGCGCCCGCATCCACCTTCGCTTCGTCCATGAACCCGCCTTTGTCGCGGGCATCGTCGACAAAGAGCAACTCATCCACGCTTTCGTAGAGGTCGACGACATCAAGGGCTTGTACGCTGAGTACCTGGCGGCAGACGTCGAGATCCACGGCCGGCTGAAGAAAGAAGCGTGGGGAGGTTCGGGCTTCGCAGCAATCGACCCGGACGGAAACCGCATCTACTTCGTGCGGCAACCACCCCTCACGGCTTGAGCGCTGCCAGATGATCGCAGGCGAGCTGCAGCTTGGCGTCGCAGCCGTGGCGATAATTGACGGCTGCCTTGGCCGCATCGACCGCAACGCCAATTCCCTTGGCGTAGACGTCGCCGAGATCGTCGCAGCTGAGCGCGTTGCCGGCGTCGCACCCGCGCTGAAAATACAAGATGGCGGTGGCCGGATCGCGCGCGACTCCGCGGCCGTCGCGGTAGAGCTTGGCCAGATGTTCGCAGCCGAGGCCAAAGCCGCCGTCGCAGGCCTTGAGATAGGCGGGCGCAGCCAGCTCGGGCCTGGCGTTGGATCCCAGGCGTTTGCTGTGAAAGTCGCCGATGTTGTCGCAGGCCAGCTCGAGACCGGCGTCGCAAGCTTTGCGGTAGAGGCCCGCTGCGCGAGGCAGGTCGATGGGGACGTCGTAGAGGCCCTTGGCATAGATGTCCGCGAGGGTGTCGCAGGACAGACGTACGGTGGCGCAGCTGGCGGTGAGGCTGGCCACCTTGTCGGCGCCTGATTCAGCTTGTGCTCTTTGCGCGCAGCCCAAGAGCAGCATCGCCAACAGGATAGGTTTCGACATGCCGTCGAGGCTGCCATAGTGTCGTGCCTGGGTACACACCGAATGACTGACTACGACGCGGAAATGAAGGAAGGCGAGTGGCAGCGCAAGGCGGGCAACCACCTGGGCGCGCTGCCGCACTTCGAGGCCGCTGCCGCGGTGGCAGCCGACGGCAGCTATGAGAAGGCGCGCGCGACCTACTATGTGGGCCTCACGCGGCAGGAGCGAAACGACGGCAAAGGCGCGGCGGCGGCGCTCGGGGAAGCGTTCAAGCTCTACCAGCGAATGCCGGGAGAAGATCCCAAGACCATCGCCATCGTCGGCGTCACGTACGGAATCTCGCTGCTGCGCGTCTTCCGCTTCGCCGAAGCCATTCAAGTGTTCGAGCTGGCGAAGACCATTCGCGCCGGCCTGCCCGAAAACGCGGCCTTCGCGGGCCTGCTGCACAATCTCGCCATTGCCTGGTCGCGCGGCGGCGATCCTGCGCGGGGCGTCGAGTATGCAGCCCGGGCCGTGGCGTTGCACACCAGACTCGATGGCGAGAACGATCCGGCGACCATCGAGAGCAAGCTCGTCGAGGCCTTTGCGCGCATCGAAGTTGGAGAGCTCGACGCCGCCGCTGGAGTCATCCGGGAGGCGGCGCGCGTCATCCTCAACGGCGCGGGCGAGCTGCATGAATTCTTCGCCGATGCGTTATTGGTCGAGGCACGGCGCGTGGCGCGCAAAGGCGACGGTGGCGCTGCCGACGCGCTCACCCGGCGCGCCAGCCTCATCTACGAGCATTGCAAGACCGAGGCGATGGAGCATCGCGACCACGACATCGCCGAAGTGCGCCGCTTGTGGAGAGCCGGAACCAAAGCGCGAGACGCCAAGGACGTGGCGCTCTGGCATATGTCGATTCAACATACGCTGCGTCGCTATCAGCTGAAGACGCTGGATTTCTCGGAATCTGGAGATCGCCCCAAGGAGTGGCTCTTCTTCGTGCCGGCGCACTGGCCGCTGTCACAAGCAACCTATGCCGCGCGTTTGACCTTTGCCGCCTGCAACGAGTTTCTCAACGCCCAGCAACCCAACGATCCAAACTTCCTCGACGCGACCTCGGCCACCGCAATGCCCGTGGCCGCCGCGCAAGCTGCCGCGCTGGATCTGGCCGCCCGCACCTGGGAGCCAGCCGTCGTCTACACGCTGATTGACGGAGACAACGCGAGGCCTGTGCTTCCCTCTGAGCTGCCCGCCATGCTCGCTGCCCTGGGCTAGTTCGCGCTGACCGCCACCGGCCCGGCGTGGACGGCGATGACGCGCATGAGGACGCAGTCCACCTGGTGCGTGCCTTCGATCTTGCCCAGCACGTTCATGCGGTCGTCCTTCACCTCCGTGGTGTAGCGCCGATTGGCCACGCCTTTTCCGTCGATGACGGCGATGACTTCCCAATCGATATGATCATCGACGCTGTCGCCGATCTTCCGGGCAGCGTCGCTGAATGCCTGCTTGATCTTCGGTGCGTAGGTGCCGGCGACGGGCTGACCGTCTACCCAGATGACAATGTCGTAGCGGCCGTCGAAGTCCCAACCGGAGCGATTGCGGACGTGCGCGAAGCGGAACGTCTTGCCCTTCTGCGAGGCCGCGTCGCTCGGATGAAAGCCCTCCTTCGCGTTGGCCGCCGCTGCCATCTTCGGCCAGGCGGCGTTCGCGTCCGCGGTCATCTGTTTCAACGCCGCCTCGTGCTGCTGCTTGATCGCGGCAAGCTCGTCCTGCCAGCGCTGGTCCAGCTTCTTTGCGCGAGCGACGTCCGCGGTTTGATACGCAGAGCCCGCCAGACGATCGTTCGCCCAGCGCGCCATGTCGGCGGCGGAGCCAATGTCGAAGCGGTTCGACCCTTGCGGCCGGGGCTGCTTCTCGGCGGCGTCCATCCATTGATTGAAAGCAGCGTCCAATTTCGCCTGCGCATCGGCCAGGGTCTTGTCGGCTTCGGCGATGACGGCCGCGGCCTTTGGCAGCGCAGCCGCCTTCGAGCGGGCGTCGACCGTCTCTTTCTCCGCCAGGAAGAACTGCACGCCGCGCACGGCCTGCTCGGTCTTGCCCAGCGCGGGCTTTTCGAACGCGCGGCCGGAAGGCGCGGCGCTCTCGTTCCGCCAACCTTCGAAGCCCTGGGTGGTGAACTTCCAGCGATTGGCCAGCGCCGCCTCGGTGTTGCCCGTGCTCAGCGCGGTATCATAGGTTTCAATCTTCTTCCGCGCCGCGGCGAGCCGGTCTTCATACGACCTGCGATCGGCATCGCCGGCCGGCAGCTTCTCCAGCTGCGAAGTGACTCTCACTTGCAGCGATTCTAAATCCGCCGAGACTTTGTAAGCAGTACCCGGCGCGGCATCCTTATAGGGGTCGCTAGCCAGACGCTCTTCGAGGCTCTTCATCAGCGGCGCGGCCCGGCTCAGCGCATCTTGCTTATTGGAGCCGCCGAGCTTCGCTTCACCCTCGGCCAGGCTTCCTTGCAGCCGCGAGATGGTGGCGGCGTCGAGCTTTTGCTTCGCTTCATCGGAGGCCAGGAGCGTCGCCGCCTCGTCGAGGCGCGTGCGCGCGAATCTTGGATCGTTGCCGGCGTTCTCGCTGGCCGCGCGCAGGTTTCGCTCGATGCGTTCGGTGAATTGCTTCGCGGCCGCGCTGGCGTTGTTGCCCTTGAGTTTGGCCTGCAACGAGTCGACCCGCGCCTGCAATTTCCCGCGCGCCGCCGCGTTGAGGTTCTGCTTTGCGTCGCCCGTGTTCAGCGCATCGATGGCCAGGTCCAGCTCGTTGCTGGCATTGCGCGGGCTTGAATCGGCGTCGTCTTCGGCGACATTCAACAGCCGGCCGACATTCCGCTCGAGGCGGCCCGAGACTTCCGGATCGACCGCGCCCGCGAGCTGCGTCCGCAATTCGGCGATGTCTTTGACGATGGGCGCCTTCTCCGCCTCGGACAACCCGTCGAGGAATTTCTCCGCCTCGGTGAGCTTGTCGAGCGCGTCGTCTTTGCGATTCTTGTCCGCGTAGTCCCGCGCCTGCATCACGCGGCTCTTCGCGGCGCTCACGCTGCCAGCCAAGACCGGCAGCGCAATCGAAATCAGAAATGCGACGATGAGAAGACGCAAAGAGGTCACTCCTTGAAGGCGTTGGACAACCTAGCAGCCGCCGTCCAGGAGCGGAACTGTGCGAAGCTCGCGCCATGCACGAACAGAGCGCGCTTCACGCGATGGTGGTGTGGTCGGGTTGGCTCGCTGTCGCCGGGGCGGCTGCCGTCGCGGTGCTGGCCGCCGCGAGCGTGGTCGGGCGCTTCACCACCCGCAATCCGTTCCACAACCTGCAAACCGACGCGGAGTTCTTCGCGGGCTGCGCCATGGTCGTGACGCTGATCCTGGTCGTCCTCTTCTTGCTCATCTCGACGGCGGGTTTCGCCTGGACCGCGCTGCGGCCCTCGCCGGAGCACGCCTTCTTCGGCCGGATGGCGCTGCGAGGCTTGATCGGGCTCGCCGTCGCGCTCATCGGCGGCTTCTTGAGCATCAAGGTCTTTCGCGGCGGAATCCTCCCGCACTGAGTCGCGGTTTCAGACGCCCAGGTAGACGCGCGCGGGGTGCACCTGGTCGGGGATGCCGAAGGTGACGGGCTTCTCCAGCGTGTCGGGGTCGAGCCAGGTTCCGAAGAGGCGGTCCCAGATGCTGGAGAACGAGCCGAGGTTCTTGCCGAAGTGCGCCGGGTCGTCGCTGTGGTGGATGTGGTGCGCGCGCGGCGTGATGACCAGCCACTCGAGCCACCTGGCGCGGAAGACGAAGTTCGTGTGCATCCAATGATTGGTGAGCGTGGCCCACAGCCCGGTGACCAGATAGACGTTGCCGGGCGCTTTCAAGACGATGGGCAAGAGCGCCGGCACCATGAAGAGCGCTTGATGGACGGCGCTCGCCCGCGCTCCCGCCAGCCAATACATCTGCTTCGGCGAATGGTGCCAGCGATGCGCCCGCCAGCCCGCCGTGGTGTGCATGGCCCGGTGAAGCCAATAGAGCAGCAGATCATTGCCCACGAGGCAGATGGGGAGGATCTGCCAGGAGCGCAGCCGGGGAGCGCGCCGGAAAACCGAATCCATCGGCAAGAGCAGATACACTTTGAACAGCGCGAATCCGACGGCGAGGCTGATTGCCACGACCAGCACATAAGCCGCCAGGTCGCGCAGGATGACCTTCCGGTACGGCACATCGCGGGCGGGCGCGCGAGCCTCCAAGATCACGAACGGCGCGGCCAGCGAGAAGTAGAAGAAGACCCGGTAGGCGACCTCGTGCAGCACGCGGATCTACTAAGGCGCGGCGCGCGCTAGGGTCAAGCTGATAGGTTGCAGCCGTGGATCTCGACGGATATCTGCGGCGCATCGGGTACTCCGGGCTAATCAGGCCGGACCTGGCCACGTTGCGCGGCGTCCATCGCGCGCACCAGCTGGCGGTGCCGTTCGAGAATCTCGACGTGCAGCTGCGGCGGCCGGTGGCGCTGGACGCGGAGGCTGCCTTCGACAAGATCGTGCGGCGGCGGCGCGGCGGCTGGTGCTACGAGCTCAACGGCCTCATGGCAGAGGCGTTGAAGGCGCTCGGCTTTCGCGTGACGCGCCTCTGCGCGGGCGTCATGCGCGAGCACGAGGGCGACGCGCAGCTGGGAAACCATCTCTGCCTGCTCGTCGAGCTGGACGAGCCGTATCTGGTCGACGTGGGCTTCGGTGGAAGCCTGCTCGAGCCGCTGCCGCTGGCCGCCGGCGCGCGCTCCGACGTTCCGTATGATCTGTGTCTCTCTCAGCTGGACGACGGCCATTGGCGCTTCGTCGAGACGACCCAATCCGAGCCGTTCAGCTTCGACTTCCGGCTCGGGGCGGCCGACGAGAACCTGTTCGCCCGCCACTGCCAGCGGCTGCAGACGGAGGCGAGCTCGCCCTTCGTGCAGAACCTCGTCGTGCAGCGTCGCACGCTCGAGACGCATCTCTCGCTGCGCGGGCGCGTGCTGACGACGCTCACCGCTGCCGGCGCGACCAAGGCCGTCCTGCGCTCCGCGGAAGAGCTGGTCGCGACCCTCCGCGACCGATTCGACCTCGACGTCCCGGAGGCCGCCGCGCTTTGGCCCGCCATCTGCGCGCGTCATGAGCAGGTATTCGCGCGCGATTAGTAGCTGTCGCACTCGGCCTGGCTGAGCCCGCAGACGCGCCCCGGAGGGCATTCGTTGGTGACCAGGCAAGCCGGCTTTGGCGGGGCGGGCGGCGGCGGAGGCGGCGCGCTGGCGGCGATCTGCTGTAATTGCTGATTCAGCGCTGTGCTCTGGGGCGGCCGGCACTCGTAAGCGATTCCATTGTGGAACGAGCCCCACAGAGCCAGCTGCAGCGAGGTGTCGAGATAACCAAAGGTGTATTTGGGGCCGGTCGGCAAGAGCTCGAGGCCCATCACCTCGTAGGTGCCGCCGCAGTCGGACGAGATGGCCATCAGCGCCTGGGCGATGCTCGCCGGCACCCTCTGCGGATCGCTGGCGAACAGCGTGTACTCGCCGCCGCCGGCCGTGACGCGCGTACGCTGCACGTAGCTGCTGGAGAGATCGCACGCTGCGAGAAGTGTGGCGAAGATCACCAAGCTGGTTTTCATGATTGGCCCCCTTGTCTCTCGCATGACGGGGGCAGGGTGGCCAGCATTCGAGCGAGACATCAAAGCGCAACAAGTCATCGACCATGCAGCCGGGGTTCCGATTGTACGCGGCCGTACATATCTTGATCTCTCACCGCCACAGGCGCGTCTGTTGCGCCAGGGAGGCAGAAGTGGCACAGCGAAACTTCGGGAGCGCGAAGCGCACCCGGCAGTACGAAAAGGTCAAGAAGTCGGTGAAGAAGAGCGGGCGGAGCACGGCTACCGCCAAGCGTATCGCGGCGGCGACCACCAACAAGACCCGCCGCGCGCGGTCGGAAGTGAAGGGCCGCAGCAAGGCCCGCCGCGCGGTGAATCGCACCAAGCGGGGCGCGGCGAAGTCGCTCAAGACGGTCGCGCGCAAGAACGGCCGCAAGGGCGGCAAGGCGCGGAAGAGCTAGTCGCCGCCTCGCGCTCGAGAAAGCTGCTCTGGGGGCCGCGCGGGGTCAACCTCGCGCGGCCCCTCTTCATTTGCTCAGAAAGAGAACGATTTCTTGCCGCTATCTCTGGCGCTGCGGCCCCCACATCCGGTACCACTTGGGGAATGGCCGGTTACTCAGGGACTCCGCGCTTCGTCGTCCGGCTCGCCGATCGATGATCTTCGCGCTCGCTCTTAGTCTCGTCGCGGCGACGCTGCCGCAGACCTCGCTGCAGCCGCCGCTGGTGGTCATCCGCGGCAACGTCGCGCTGGTCGAAGACGTCTATCGCGCCGCGCTGGATCTGCCGGACACCGCGCGCGCCGACGCGACGACCGCGCGCTCCATCGCGGTCAAGCTGCGCAAGTTCCTGCACCGGTCAGGCTACTCGCTGGCCACCGTCGAGGCCTTCGTCTCGGGCCACCAGATCTTCGTCAACATCGACGAGGGGCGGCTGGACAAGGTCATCTTCCTGGGCGGCGGCGCCTTCGAGACGCTGCGGCTGCGGCTCGACCTGCACATCCACGACGATGTCTTCAACCGGCCCGAGCTGGAGCGGCAGCTCAGGTCGTTCGCCCAGCGCATGGGGCTCGCCGACTTCGCCTACGAGATCGTGCCGGTGGGCAACGCGCCGCTGCCCAAGCTGCAGCTCGACGACATCGAGCCGCTGGAGGAGCTGTCGCTGGGCGTCTTGAGGCCCGGACGGCCGTACGAGCTGCACATCTTGGTGAAGCCGGGAACGTTCTCGCCGGGTCTCGAGCCGGAGCTGGAGGTGGACTCCATCGAAGGCGGCGGCGTCGGGGCCACCTATCACGGCGGCGGTCTGCTCGGCGCCGACGACCGCTTCAACATCGGCTTCCGCGCGGCGGGTGCGCTGCGCAGCAACCTTGCCGGAAACTCGTCGGGGTTCACCTGGACTCGCGGCATCGTCGGCGCCTCGTACGAGACGCCGCCCATCGCCGGCGTGCTGCGGCCGTCGCTGCACATCGGGGTCGACGTCAGCCACCGCCAGCGCTTCGACCTGAACCTGGAGAGCTTCCAGTTCACGGTGCTGGACGCCGGCATCCAGGCCCTCTTCCAGCCCAACCGCTTCATCAAGGCCAGCCTCGGCACCGGCGTCGCGCGGCGGCTGCTCTACGACGTGGAGCAGGGCGCGAACTTGCCGCCCCTGGTGGCGTCCTCTTCGCTGGCGCAGACGCGGCAGTACGCCGAGACCTCGCTGGAGCTGACCTTCGACCCCGAGAACCTGCGCAAGGATCAGCATCACTCGCTCTACTTCGGCGCTCGCGTCTACGGGCCGCCGCACAAGGACGAGCAGAGCGAGCTATTTCTTCTGGGCGCCTATCAGCGCGTCATTCCGTTTGGGTGGAACGACGTGGTCATCGACGCGCGCGCCGTCTCGCGCAATGGCTTCGTCATCTATCCGGAGGAGGAGCCGGTGGGCGACGGCCTGCACGGAGTCTTCTCCAACGAGTATGCGCGGAAGGTGGCGGTGGCGAATGTGGAGTTCCGCTACTCGCTCCTGCGCGACGTCTTCAAGATCGGCGTCTTCCACAACCTGGCCGTGTATGGCGAAATCAATCGAACCAATGATTCGGAGAAGACCATCTTGGCCGACGCGTTCGGCCTGGGCATCCACGCGCTGATCATCGACGACTTCCAGCTCGACGCGTACTTCGGCGGCGGCTTCGCCGGCGGCGGGAAGACCGACCGCGGGGCAGCGCTCTCCATCAAGCAGGCCTATTGAAGCTACCGTCTCGAGCGGAAGTCGCGCGGGGACGAGCCGATGGTGCGGTGGAAGGTGCGGACGAAGTTGGAGAGATCGGCGAAGCCGGATTCGTAGGCTATCTCGGTGACGGGCCGCGCGCTGTCGAGCAGCATTCGCGCCGCGTGGCGCAGGCGCGTATCGAGCAGGTATTGATGCGGCGTCGTGCCGGTGAAGCGGCGGAAGACGCGCAGGAAGTGAAACGGACTGAGGCCGGCTTCAGTCGAAAGCTCAGCCAGCGGCAGCGGCGTGGCAAAGTCCGATTCGATGCGCTCGATCGCGACGTCCAGGCGGCGCCGGTCGGCGTGCGTTGCAGCCGGCACGGCCCGCGAGCGGCTCAGGAGCGCTTCGGCCACGAAGTAAGCGGCTTCATCGAGGTCGAACTCTTCGCGCAAAGCGCGGTCCATCCAGGCGGAGGCGCGCGCCACGGGCGGCATCACCGGCTGGTCGAGCATGGCGCCGCTCGCGCTCGCGACCTCTTCCATCATCGAGTGCGGGACCGCCAGCGAAGTGCAGTCGTCGCCGCCGTTGCAGTCGTGTCCGACCTCGAAGCCCTTGCCCGGCCGCCCGACGAGGATCCAATTGGTGCGCACGCGATGGCGGCGGTTGGTGTCCGCCGCGCGGTAGTCGAAGTGCCCGCGGCGCACGATGGCAAACGTCCAGTCCCGCGCGTGCATCTCTGGGTACGGCCGGTCGTGCACGCCCAGGCGGCAGGTGACTTCCGCGACGCGCGCGATCTTTCCGCTCCGTAGGATCCGGCTGGTCGGCACGCCCCTATTCTTACGCAGCCGCCGCGAGATGGCGAGCGCAAGATTCTCCAAGTCGGCCCAACCGCTCCTTCTTATGTTGCGCGCTCACCAGGAGGAACAAAATGTACGATCACGTCTCTCTCAAGGTCCGCAACTTCACCCGCAGCCTCGCCTTCTACACCGCCGCGCTCGCCCCGCTGGGGTACGAACCCCAAGGGGTCGACGAAGCCTCGAAGAGCGCAGGCTTTGGCCCGCCCGGCGCGGTGGGGCTCTACATCGCGCAAGCAACGCCCGCCAGCCAGGTCCACCTTGCGTTCGTCGCCCCCAAACGCGGCGCGGTCGATCAGTTCTACTCCAACGCGCTGGAGCATTCGGGCAAGGACAACGGCAAGCCGGGCCTGCGCGCGGATTACGGCAAGAACTACTACGCCGCGTTCGTCTTCGACCCCGACGGCAACAACCTCGAGGCGGTCACGCATTCAGCAAAGTGAAACCGCGGCTCCGCGAGAGCGCGCCGGGTGAGGTTCTGCTACGCTTCGGAGCCTGTCAGGGAGGAGCGCTCGGGATGGATTACTCATCGGAAATAGCGGAGCTGCTCTCTCGTCACGGGTTCCGCCGCCTCATGATGTCTCGGACCAAGGTTGGACACCTGCAGTTGGCCGGGCATCTCGATGCCCGGCCAATCAACATACCGGCTCCCTAGCGTCGGGGACCGACCGTAGCGAGCTGCGCTGGCGCAGTCAGGTCTGAGGCCGGAACGCGCGATCGTGAAGGTACAGTTGAAGAGCGCGTAGGTGCTTTCCCCAGTGTGTTTCAAAGCCGAGATGGAAATGCCAAACTCAGGATAGTCAACCGGATCCATCGGAACGTCCGCGAATTGATATGCGACGGCGACGCGATCCAAAGCACCTCGAAGCG
>DATBAA010000266.1:0-3671 GCA_036271755.1 Myxococcales bacterium
ATCTTGACCTGCTTCCACAGGTCCGGCCATCTGCCGCAACGAGCCGACCTCCGCAAGAGCTGCTTTTGCCTCGGGGGCCAAGAAGCTGGCCACGAGCGATCCGCCTGGAACCAGAAGAAGTTGCATTTGGCGCAGAGTGCGCCTGACGTCCTCCAAAAGGGAAGTAAACGCCACGGCCAGCGCGACGGTCTCTGGCCTGAGCGGCGGGTAGGACAAGTCGGCAGCGACGAAGAGCGGAGATCGCTTCCGGGCCGCGCGCAGCATGCCCACGCTCATGTCGAGCAGCAGCCAGCGCGCCCGCGACAGCGCATGATTCTGCTCCTGCAAGAATGCCTGGAAGAGCCCGGTGCCGCCGCCGGCGTCCAGGCAGAGAGCGCCCTCCGGCACGGCCGGCAGGTGGGGCAAGGCCGCGCGGTACTTCACCTCCTGCAGCGCCCCGAAGCGCTCGTCGTAGCTGTCCGCGCTGCGGTCGTAGGCCGCGGCGAGCGCTTTGCGATCCATCATCGAGCCTCTCCCCTGCTTGCGCGCTGGCCATGCTCTGCTAGGTTCGCCCACCCTTATGGCCCTACGCACCCCACTCTACGATGCACATCTCGCCGCCGGGGCTCGCATGGTCGAGTTCGCCGGCTTCGACATGCCCGTGCAGTACCAGGGCCTCCTCGAAGAGCACGCCGCGGTGCGCGAAGGCGTCGGCATCTTCGACGTGTCGCACATGGGCGAGATCGCCATCGAAGGCCCCAAGGCGCTGGAGGCCGGCAACCGTTTGAGCAGCAATGATCTGACGAAGTGCGCCGACGGCCAGGCCCAGTACGGCGCGCTCTGCAACGAGCAGGGCAACGTCATCGACGACATCATCGTCTACCGCTACTCGCCCGAGCGGCTCTTCGTCTGCGTCAACGCCAGCGGCCGCGAGAAGGACTTCGACTGGATGAAGGCCCATGCCGGCCCGGGCGCGACCGTCAGCCAGCGCTCGGACGACTGGGCGCAGATCGCCATCCAGGGCCCGAAGGCGGCGGCGCTGACAGACTCGCTCTGCCAGCCCAAAGTGCTCGACCTGGCCTACTACCACTTCCGCGAAGCCACGGTCGCGGGCATCCCGGGGTGCATCGTGGCCCGCACCGGCTACACCGGCGAGGACGGCTTCGAGGTGTTCGTGCCGCCCGCTTCGGCGCGCAAGCTCTGGGACGCGCTCGTGCAAGGCGGCGCGGTGCCCTGCGGCCTGGGCGCGCGCGACTCGCTGCGGCTCGAGGTCGCGTATCGCTTGTACGGCAACGACATGGACGAGCAGCACTCGCCGCTCGAGGCGGGCCTGGGCTGGATCGTCAAGCTGGACAAGCCCGCAGGCTTCGTCGGCTCGGCAGCCTTGCAGGCGCAGAAGAAGGCCGGGCTCTCGCGCAAGCTCGCGGGCTTCAAGCTGACCGGCCGCGGCATCGCGCGCCACGGCTACCCTGCCCTCTCCAACGGCGCTCGCGTCGGCGAGGTTACGAGCGGCACCCAGAGCCCGATGCTCAAGGAGTCCATCGGCCTCGTCTACCTGCCGGCCGCGCTCTGCAAGGAAGGCACCGCGTTCGAGGTCGAGATCCGCGGCAAGCCCGTGGCCGCCGTCGTCGTCAAGACACCATTCATCGTCAAGCAAGCATCAAAGAGTTAGACCGGTCTTCGAAGGAGCTGCACACCCATGGCCTACCCGACATCGCTCAAATACACGAAGGACCACGAGTGGGCGCTCGTGAGCGGCAACAAAGCCACCATCGGCATCACCGCCTTCGCCAAGGATCAGCTGGGCGACGTGGTCTACCTGGAGCTTCCCGAAGTGGGCGCCACGGTGACGCGCGGGCAGCCGTTCGGCGTGGTGGAGAGCACCAAGGCGGTCAGCGAGCTCTTCGCGCCGGTCACCGGCAAGGTCACCAAGGTGAACCAGGCGCTGGTCGACGCTCCGGAAGGCGTGAACGACGACCCACACGAGAAGGGCTGGATGGTGGAGATCGAGCTCTCGCAGCTCTCGGAGACCGCGGACCTGCTCTCGGCCCAGCAGTACGAAGAGCTGATCAAGACTTGAACCGGCTGGACCTGCGCGGGCTGTTGTGCCCCCTCACCTGGGCGAGGACGAAGTACGCGCTGTCGAAGCTGCCGCAAGGAAGCGAGCTGCGCGTCCTGCTCGATCACCGGCCGGCCGTGCCGGACATCAAGCGCAATGCCGAGGAGTTGGGCCATGAGGTGGAGGAGTCTCGCGAAGTCGAGCCGGGCGTCTGGGAGCTCGTGCTTCATGTCTGAGGCTCCGGGCTCCTGGCGTCAGGCTTCGGGTTTGCTGCTCCTCGGGCTCGCGGCAGCGTGCGCTTCGGCGCAGAAGAGCGGTAACGCGCACGATCGCCTCGGGCCGATGTTGGCGGAGGTGATCCGGTTTCAGACGGTGGCGGGCAATGAGGAGGCGCGGAAGGCGCAGCAGCAGTGGCTGATGTCGGCGGCGGCGGAGCTGGGGCTCGTGGCGCGCGATGCAGGGCCGGTGACGGAGATCGAGCTGCCGGGCCCGGCCGGAGCGCCCGTGCTGGGGCTCATCGTGCACGGCGACGTGCAGCCGGTGGACGACAAGCAGTGGACGTTGCCGCCCTTCGCGGGCGTCATCCAGGGCGGGCAGGTCCTGGGGCGCGGCGCGGCGGACGACAAGGGACCGCTGGTGCAGGCGCTCCTGGCCATGCGCGAGATTCGCGACGAGCCGCGGACCATGACGGTGCGGCTCCTGGTCGGATCGGACGAAGAGAGCGGCTCGTCGGACATGAAAGCTTACCTGGCCGGCCACAAGCCGCCCGACTACAGCCTGGTGCTCGACTCTGAATTTCCGGTGGTGGTGGGCGAGAAGGCCTGGGACGGCCTCGCGGTCTTTCCCTCGAGCGACAAGCAGGCGAGCGACAAGCCGTGGAACATCGCCTCGGTCGACGCCGGCCTGGGCGCGAGCATCGTGCCCGACCTGGCGAAGCTGACGCTGCACTGGCGCGAGGGCGAGCCGAAGTGGGCGCCGCTCGAGCAGCGCTTGCAGGCGAAGCCGTTCGACGAGGGAACCTCGCTGGAGCTGGTGAAGCGCGGGGCGGATTTAGAGGTCGTCGTCCACGGCCACGCCGCGCACGCCGGAGTGAGTTTGTCGTCCGGCCGCAATGCGCTGGTCTCGATGGCGCATCTCTTGTCGGGTGAGTTGCCCGATTGCGCACTCACTGACTTGATCAGCTTCGCCGGCAGCGTCGATCAGCGCGGCGCCTTCTTCGGGCTGACGGACAAGGTCGCGCCCGGCTGGGGCGGCTACGCCGTGAACGTCGCCACGCTGCGAGTCGAGAAGCGCATGGGCGACAAGCTGGCGCTGGTCATCAACTTGCGCCGCCCGCCGCCGCTGACGGCTCCGCAAGCGCGCGAGTGGGACTTCGCGCACGTGAAGGCTTTCTCCAATCGATTGGTGCCGCAAGAGCTCTTCTTCGGCGACGAGCCGCTGGTCTTCGACGTCAACGCCAAGATCGTCAAGCGGCTGATGGCCGACTACGCGAAGGCCACGGGCGAGAATCCGCCGCCGGCCATCTCCGGCGGCGGCACGTATGCCAAGCGCGTTCCCCATGCCATCGCCTTTGGAATGTGGTTTCCGGGAAAGCCCTATCCGGGACACAGCGCCGACGAGCAGATCTCCGTCG
>DATBAA010000267.1:0-7840 GCA_036271755.1 Myxococcales bacterium
CGTAAAACCCTTGGGATGCCGGGTGGATCGGCATGAGCATGTGTGCAAGGGCGAGATCGGCGCCACGGCCTTCCGGCGGCTGGTGAATGACGAGCGATTCCAAGATGTTCCGGGGTTCCTCGAGATCCCGCCAGAGGCGAATAAAGAGTGCCTCGACCGCCTGCGGAAGCTGCGCGCCAAGACACAGAAGAGTACCGGACGCAAGGCCACGGCCCGCGTTGCCACTAAGCCTGGCCGCGGCTAAGGTACCCGCCTTCCCATGGGCAACGCGCCTTCGCCGCACCTCCACGAGCGGCCTCCCGACCACGCTTCCCAGTTCGCCCTGCGCGACCGGCTGCGCAAGCTGCTGACGGTAGCCCGCGGGTTCAAGCGCGCCCTGGTCCTCACCCACGACAACCCCGATCCGGACGCGGTGGCCAGCGCCTGCGGACTCGCTCATCTCCTACAGCACGCGGCCGGCATCCCGGCGGCGGCGGCCTACGACGGCATCATCGGCCGCGCGGAGAACAAGGCGCTGCTCAAGGTGCTGCACCTGCCCATCCAGCATTTGAGCCGGGTCGAGCCGGACAAGCACGACCTGATTTGCCTCGTGGACACGCAGCCGGAGGTGGGCAACTACGCGCGGAACATCGGCGTGGTGCCGCAGCTGGTCATCGACCACCATCCGGTGCGGCCCGCCTCGCTCCTCGCCCGCTTCCACGACGTGGGCGGCCCCGCGGGTGCGACTTCGACCATCGTCTGCAGGTATCTACGCGCGGCCAAGCTCCAGCCAAGCGCGCAGCTGGCCACGGCGCTCTTTTACGGCATCAAGAGCGACACCCGCGACCTGGGCCGCGAGTACGATCCGGCCGACGTCGAAGCCTACAACTGGCTCTTCCCGTTCATCGACAAGCCGTCGCTCTCGCGCATCGAGCATCCGGCGGTGCCGGCCCGCTACTTCGCGGCCTACCACCGGGCGTACGAGCGGGCGCGGCTGCACGGCGGCGGCGACGCGGTGGTGGTGGACATGGGCGAGGTGTACGTGCCCGAGATCGTCCCCGAGGTGGCCGAGAAGCTGGTCAGCCTGGAAGGTCTGCGCTGGTCGCTGGCGACCGGCTCATACAAGGGCGAGCTCTATCTGTCGCTGCGGCTCAACGACCGCCGGGTGAACGCCGGCAAGCTGGTAAGGGAAGTGTGCGGCCCCATGGGCGGCAGCGCCGGCGGGCACGGCGCCATGGCCGGAGCGCGCATTCCGCTGCGCAAGCGGTCCAGCGATCTTTTGGCCTCCGACATCTTCGCGGCCTTCCTGCGCGCCTTCCACCTGCGCCCCGGGCCCGGGGTGCCGCTGGTGCCGCTCGAGCCGTAAGTGGCGGGCATCTACCTAGACGCCAACGCCACCACGCCGCTCTCGCGGGAGGTGATGGCGGAGATGATGCCGGCGCTGACCGAGCACTTCGCCAATCCATCGTCGGTGCACAAGCCCGGCCAGGACGCGCGGGCCCTCGTCGACATTGCCCGCGAGCGCTGCGCGAAAGCTCTCGGCTGCGCGCCGAAGGAGATCATCTTCACCTCGGGCGGCACCGAGGCGGATGCGCTGGCCGTCTTGGGACTGCGCCCGCGCAAGGTGGTGACGACTTCGGTCGAGCATCCGGCCGTGCTCGGAGCCTGCGCTTCTGTCGCCGAGTGCATCCGCGTTCCCGTCTCCGCGTCCGGCGAGCTCGATCTGGAGGCGCTTCGCAGGTCGCTCCCCGGTGCTCAGCTCTGCTCGGTGATGGCGGCCAACAACGAGACGGGCATCGTCTTTCCCCTCCGCGAGATCGCCGCCATCTGCCGGGACGCCGGCGTTCCGCTGCATGTCGATGCGGTGCAGGCCGCCGGCAAGCTGCTTTTAGACTTCCCTTGGGACCTGATCACCATCTCGGCGCACAAGATCCGCGGGCCAAAGGGCGCGGGGCTGGTCGCGTGCCGCGGGCCCAAGCTGCACGCGCTGCTCTCGGGCGGCCATCAAGAGCGCGGGCGGCGCGGCGGGACGGAGAATGTCGCGGGCATCGCCGGGCTTGGCGCCGCTCTGGCGCGGGTGTCGGTCGATGCCGTCCCGCGGCTGACCGCGCTGCGCGACAGGCTCCAGGCGGCGGCGCTGGCCATCTCCGGCGCTCACGTCGCGGGGCTGTCTGCATCGCGTGTGTGTAATACACTGAATGTTGCATTCGAAGAGTGCGACGGCGAGACGCTGCTGGCCGCGCTGGACGTCGAAGGCATCTGCGTCAGCACCGGCAGCGCCTGCAGCTCAGGCTCGGTCGAGCCGTCCCCGGTCCTTCTGGCCATGGGCTATTCACCCGAATTGGCCCGCGGCGCCCTGCGCTTCTCGCTCTGGGACGGCAACACCTCCGAAGAGATCGACCGCGTCTGCGAGCTTCTCCCCCAGATCGTGCAGCGGAGCCGCTCGTTCACCTGAGGAGCGTTGGGGCCCGCAAAGAAATGCACACCTCCCTTCTCCTGCGAGCCGCGGTGGTGGCGGCGTTCCTCAGTCCAGCTGCCCTGGCTCTGACTTTTCGCGAGGGACACTATCCGGGATGGCAAACTCCCTCAGCGGTCGATCGACTGCTGCACGCAGGCGGAGTCGCGCTGGCTCGCGGCGGCAGGCGAGGCGCTTTGATGGTGCAGGTGCTCGCCGGGCCGCCTGCGCTCACCAAGCAATGGCTCACCCAATACGGAAACAGCTCTCTCTGGACCGGTTGGCAACACAATCTCCCCGAAGACGAGCTGCAAATCGTCGCGCTCGAACAGGAGGCAGACGAATGGACCTTCGACCCGCTCGGTTCGGCCTTCAATTCGCCGGCTGGCCCGCCCATGCTGGAGGTGGTGCGCGATCTGCTGGGGATGCGAGACGCCGGGAGCCTCCTGGAAGCCATGCGCGCTCGTGAGCAGACGGCCAATGCCGCCACCGCGCCCATCTGGCAGGAATTGATCTTCGATCATGAGCGCTCCATCTCCCGCTATCGGCCATTCGAGGAGTTGAAGGCCATTTATGACGGTCTCCCTCGCGGCGAGGATACGGCGCGAGTCCGCGCCCTGGACGCAATGTGCTTTGCCGGGTATCGCCCGGCTGCCGCCGTCGCACGGACCGTGCTTCGCGAGGCGAACGACTTCGATTCTCTGCCCGCCGCGCTGCGCTGCATCCTCGCGTTCAGCGACCACGATGCGCTGCCGCTCCTGGTGAAGATCCTGCCAACCCTGCTCGCGGACGAAGTGCGCCGCAGCGCGGAGACCAATGCGCTCGAGCCTGATTGGCGCTTACCCTACGAGGCATCGAAAGCCTACTCTGCCAGGCTCCGTCATGATCGCGAGAGCGGTCGCTCCGGCGCATCTTTCGCGCTGGTTCACGTCTTCGTCTGCCTGGCCAGCTTGGAGGATCTGCCGCTGGCGCTGCGGCTCTTGCAGGCGGACGAATGGTCCGCCCGGCCGCTGGCGGAGCAGTATTTCTCGCGTTTTCCCACTCCAGCAGCGCTGCCCATCGTGCGCGACGAGGCCGCCGCGGCGCCGTCGGATTGGGATCATCGCGGGCTGAAGATTGCGTTGGCCTTGCTGGGCGACCCGGAGGTGGTGACCTGGGCCTTGGGTGTTCACGGATCTGAAGACGACCGGATCCTGGCAAATGAAGTGATCGCGTCATCACCGCTGCCTGCTGCGCACGGCGGCGTCGCACCCAGCAAGCCTCCACTCAGACCCATCTATTGTGGGCCGCCCTAGCGCTCTTGCTCAATCACCGGCAGTACCGCGGCGCATTCGACCGGAGGAGCGGTTCCGCGTGATCGCTTGTCAGCTGACTCCCATCTATACGGCGAGCGCGATTCAGCACGAAGTGGAGGGCACCGCGGAGGTGCGTTGCATCGTCAGCTTCGACGGTCTCGTCCATGACTGCCGCGTGCTTCGCGGCCTGCCGTTCATGGACGGCGAAGTCATCGAGACGCTCGAGCGCCGCCGGTACCAGCCCGCGACGTGCGCGGGCCGCGCTCTGGAGGTCGAATATACCTTCTACATTGACCTGCGGCTGCCTGGGAGAGAGGCCCGCTTTCAATCCCGTTAGATCGTCTTTCGCGCCGGTGCGTGTAATCGAGAATGCTGGAGACAATCGCGAAGCCGCGAGCGCGCGGAGGCTTCTTCGGTGCTGCCCTGCTCTTCCACGCCGCCCTCATCGCCATGCTGCTGTTGCCCAAGCGGCGCGCGCCCGTCGTGCTGGAGGAGAAGCCGCAAGGGCCCGTCAACGTCGTCTTCCGCGACTCGCCCAAAGCACAGGCCAATCGCGGGCCCGCGCCCCGCGCGGTCTTGAAGACCCGCAAGCCGCGCTGGCTCGCGCCGCCCAAGGAGACGCCCAAGCCTCAAGCAGCGCCGCCGCCGGAGGAGAAGCTGGAGGTCGCCCCGGAGCCCACGCCCATCGAGACGGAGCTCGCCGAGACCGAGGGCGAGCAGATGACCGGCGTGGGAGGCATTGGCCGCGCCGCCATCGGAGGCACCGGAACGGGCGGCGGCGGTCCAGGAGGCGCGGGCCCGCTCTCCTTCAATGAGCTGGAGATGAAGCCTCCCGCACGCCTCTCTGGTTCCGACCCGCAATACACCAAACAGGCGCTGGAGCACGAGGTCGAGGGCGACATGCTGGTGCGTTGCCACGTCGGCCTCGAGGGCCAGGTCCGTGGGTGCCGCGTGGTGAAGACGGTGCCCTTCATGGAGCGCGCGGTGGTCGAGGCGCTGCAGGCCTGCCGCTATCGTCCGGCGCTCCTGGCCGACGGCCGTCCGGTCGAGGTGGACTACACCTTCCGCATCGCGCTGCGGCTGCCCTAGGCTTTGAAGAGGCCGCGCACGACCGAGGCGATTCCCAGCGCGCCGCCGGAGATCTCGTCGTGGAACGGCAAGAGCGCAGCCGAGAACTCTTCCGCCGTGGCGTAGCGCGCCGACGGGTTGATCTGCAGCGCCTTGTGCACCACGTCCGACAGCCCGGGCGGCACGTCCGGCCGCAGCGATTCGATGCCCGCGATGCGCCCGGCCTGCAGCGCCGCCATCATCTCCTCGTTGCTGCCGCGGATGGCGCGCTGGTTGGTGAGGCATTCGTACAAGATGGCGGCCGCGCCCCAGAGGTCGACCTGCGGCGTGAGCGGCTGCCGCTGCAGCTGCTCGGGCGCCAGGTACGCGAGCTTGCCCCACACCGTCGCGTCCTGCACCTCGTCCAGGCTGCGCACCTTCGCGATGCCGAAGTCGCCCAGCTTGATCTCGCCCAACCGCGAGATGAAGAGGTTCGACGGCGAGACGTCGCAGTGCACGATGTTGAGCGGCATCCCCGTCGGACCGGCAGCCTTGTGTGCGTAGGCCAACGCATCCAGCGCGGCGAGCGCGATGTGCACCGCGAAGTTCATCGGCAGGAAGATGTTGCGCTCCCGGCAGCGCGCGAGGATGAGCGCCAGATCGCGCCCGTCCACGTACTCCATGGCCAGGTAGTAGACGTCGCCCACCACGCCGGCCTCGAACACCTCGACGATGTGCGGGTGCTTGAGCATCACCGACACGTCGGCCTCGCCGCAGAAGAGATCGACGGCCTCGGGGTCGTTGGTGAGCTTGGGCGTCAAGCGCTTGAGCGCGACGATCTCCTCGGCGCGCGCGCCTTCGGTGATGCGCGCTTTGTACACTTCGGCCATGCCGCCCCGTCCCAGGAGCTGGAGGATCTCGTAACGGCCAAAGCGCGGCTTCGCGGTCATGCCCGCGCCGAGGGGACCGGGAGAAAGGTGGAAAGGAGCACTGGGGTGCGACTGTACGAAGAGGTGCCCGCGAGCGCAACGGACGCGTTGACTTCACCCGCGCCAGCACCATACTTCCTTGTAGAGGAGTTGAAGCAGGGACCTCGATCACTCTTTCCCCTGCCTGGATTCGTGATGGGTAGCCGACCTCGTGCCCGATAGCTGTTAAAAGGAGTTCCGACCGTCCTGCGGTGAGCATGCCCCCGCCTCGTTCGCGCGAGGCTCGGGAAGCCTGAAGTGGGATCATAAGGGGCTCCACCTGGCATAGCCCAGGGCACTACCGACGCTGCCCACACGGCCAAGGCGGGGGTTCTTCTTTCCAACCCCAAATGGACTCGCTCCTGCAGTCACTCGAAAGCGAGAAACGCGCGCTGCGCGCCGAAGTGCGGCAGCGCATGCCCAAGCCCGGCAGCCCCGAACAGGTGACCGCTTCGGTGGCGGCGCAGTCGAGGCTGGCGGCCTCCAGCCTCGTGTCGGGGGCGCGGCTGATCGCGCTCTACCGCGCGCTACCTTCAGAGTGCGGGACCGCGGCGCTGGCCGCCCAGCTCGAGGCGCTCGGGCTCGGAGTCTGCTATCCGGTGACCGCGCCGGCCCAGCGCGCGCTCTCGTTTCGCCGCAGCGCCGGCGTGTTCGCGCTGGGTGCGCTCGGCATCGAAGAGCCGACGGGCAGCGCAGTGTCCCTGGAGGAGATCGACTTGATCGTGGTTCCAGCCATCGCCGTCGACGAGCGCGGGGGCCGCATGGGGCGCGGCCGCGGGCACTACGACGCCACCCTGGCTGTCTGCCGGGCAACTTCGGTGGCGCTGGTCTTCGAAGCTCAGCTTGTGCCGCGCGTCCCGCTGGGAGAGCATGACCGTCCCGTGCGGGCGGTCTGCACGGAAGCACGGCTCGTCCTGGCATGAAGATCCTCTTCGTCGGCGACATCGTTGGCAAGCCCGGCCGCGCGGCGGTGCAGAAGCTCGTCCCGCGCCTGCGCAAGGAGCACGGCCTCGACTACTGCATCGGCAACTCGGAGAACTCGGCTGGCGGCGCCGGCATCACGCCCGAGTCGGCCGACGAGCTCTTGCAGAGCCTGGATCTGCTCACCAGCGGCAACCACACTTTTTCCAAGCGCGAGATCACGCCGTATCTCGATCGGCCGGGTTCGCGGCAGCTGCGGCCGGCGAACTATCCCGAGGGCACTCCTGGCCGCGGCGTCGGGGTGATCGGCAAGCTGGGCGTGATCAACCTGGAAGGCCGCGTCTTCATGAAGCCGCTCGACTGCCCCTTCCGCGCGGCCGACAAGTTGATTACGCAGCTTCGCGGCGACGGCGTTCGCTGCATCCTGGTGGACATGCACTGCGAGGCCACCAGCGAGAAGAACGCCATGGGCCACTACCTGGACGGCCGGGTGAGCGCGGTGGTGGGCTCGCACACGCACATCCAGACGGCCGACGAGCGCGTGCTGCGCGGCGGAACGGCCTACGTCACCGACGTGGGCATGTGCGGTCCGTGGGAGAGCGTCATTGGCCTGCGTAAGGAGAACGCCATCGAGCGGTTCCTCACGCAGCGTCACTCCCCCTTTGAAATGGGCAACGCCGACGTGCGCCTGCAGGGCGCCATCGTCGAGATCGACGACGAGACGGGACGCGCGGTGAGCATCGCGCGGGTGCAAGAAAGGTTCGTGGAATGAGCTCCTCCGAGATGCTTCGCAAGGCGACGCCCGCTGAACAACTCGCCGAGGTGACTCGCGGCGCGGTGGACGTGCACACGCGCGAGGATCTGCTGCGCAAGCTGACCCATTCGTACGAGAAGCAGGTGCCGCTGCGGGTGAAGATGGGCTTCGACCCGACCGCGCCCGATCTGCACCTGGGCCACACCGTGCCGCTCGAGCGCATGCGGCGGTTCCAGGACCTGGGCCACACGGTCATCTTCCTCATCGGCGACTTCACGGCCTCCATCGGCGACCCGACCGGCCGCAACACGACGCGGCCGCCGCTGTCGGACGAGCAGATCGCCGCCAACGCCGACACGTACAAGAAACAGGTCTTCAAGGTCCTGGACCAGGGCCTGACCGAGGTGCGCTTCAACAGCGA
>DATBAA010000268.1:0-6129 GCA_036271755.1 Myxococcales bacterium
TGGCGCCGCACTTCGTCTGGCAGGCCGACGCGTTTCTCCACGGCCGCCTCGACGTGGACAAGCCGCCCAACCTGAACGACTGGGTGCTGTGGGACGGCCGCTGGTACGTCTCGTTTCCTCCGTTTCCCGCCGTGCTGATGATGCCCTTCGTCGCGGTCTGGGGGCTCACGTTCAACGACGTGGCCTTCACGATGGTCTTTGCCGCGGCCAACGTCGCGCTCTTCTATCGCCTGTTGCGCAGGCTGCGCCTCTCCGCGCTGCTGGCCCTCTTGCGCATCGACAGCGAGCCGCGGCCTGCGTTCCACGACGCGGTCCTGGCGCTGCTCTTCGGCTTCGGCACCCTGGCGTGGAGCTGCTCCATCCGCGGCGAGGTGTGGTTCACCGCCGAGGTGATCGGCGTGACGCTGACGCTGCTCTACCTGCACGCCTCGCTCGGCGCCGCGCGGCCGTTTCTCGCCGGGCTGGCCGTGGCCTGCGCCGCCATCACCCGCACGCCGCTGGCGTTCTCCGCCCTCTTCTTTCTCTTCGAAGCGTGGCGCACGTCGCGTTCCACGCTGCGGCAGAAGCTGCTGCCCTACTTTTTGGCCATCGGACTTGTCGCCGTGCCGATGGCCTGGATGAACGCGGCGCGCTTCGGGAACATCGCCGAGTTTGGCCACTCGCATCTGTACAACAACCGCGTCAACGCCCAGGTCGCGCGCTTCGGGCTCTTCCACTACGCGTTCCTCGAGCGGAACCTGCACGACGCCTTCACCCGGCTGCCGGAGATTCAATTCCACCCGCTGCGCTTCGGCTTCAACGGCGAGGGCATGAGCCTCTTCGTCACCACGCCGCTCTTTTTCTACCTGCTCTGGCCGCGCAGGCGAGACCTGCTCCAGCGCGAGCTGTGGCTGACCACGGCGGTGATGGCGCTGCCGGGGTTCTTCTACCAAAACAGCGGCTACTACCAGTTCGGCTTCCGCTTCTCGCTCGACTACACGCCCTACCTCTTCGTGCTGCTCGCGCTCGGCGGCCACCGCTTCACCAGGCTCTTCTGGGCCACCGCGCTGGCCGGCGTCGCGGTGAATGCCTGGGGCGCGGCGGTGTTCAATCGCCTGTACTGAGCGGCGCTGGTTCCACCAGACGAAGGCGTGGTCGAGATACTCCGGATCGTCGTAGTGCAGGATCATGGTGCTGAGCCTCCAGTCTTCGCGGCGCGAGCGCATGACGGCTGCCGCCGCGGCGCCGCCGCCCTGCAACATCCGGAGCGGAGGCGCCCCCTGAACGCCTCCGCTCCGTCCTTCCCCTAGGCCGCGACCCTGACCGCCGCGTCCGCCACCAACAGCTGCCCCGCCCATTTCCACCCCTCCTGCCAGGTCTGCAGCTGCCCCGGTCCCACGGCTGCCCAACCGATGCGCACTTCCATCCACGGCAACTTCTTCCCGATCACCGCCCGCAGCCGCGTCACCACCGCATCGGCCTGCGTCAGCTCGATCAGCACCACCCCCACCTCCGCCTCCCGCACGCTGACCGCGTAGTCCGTCTTCCGCACCGCTCCGGCGACGACGTTGGAGAGCACCTCGAGCTCACCGCCTTCGGCGATCCAGCCAGAGGGTGCGATTCGCAGGAGCGAGAACCCCCGCCCGCTCCGCGCCGTCCGCAAGGCCTCGAGCGCTGCTGCCTGCTGCAGTGACCAGGGCGGGCTCACGCCGCCGCCTCGGCCTGCGTGACCATGGGCGGCGGCTCGACCGCCGCCGCGTCGCGCAGCTTCTGCTCCAGGTCAGACGCGAGCGCCGGGGTACTGCGCAGCATCTCCGCCGCCTTCTCGCGGCCCGGCCCCACGCGCTCTCCCGCGATCTCGAACCAGGCGCCGCTCTTCTCGATGAGCCCGCGCGCGACGCCCATGTCGATGAGCTCGTGCGGCCGCGAGATGCCGGCGCCGTACATGATGTCGAACTCCGCTTCGCGGAACGGAGGCGCCATCTTGTTCTTCACCACCTTCACGCGCGTGTGGTTGCCGATGGCCAGCTCGCCGTCCTTCACCGAGCCGATGCGGCGGATGTCGAGCCGCACCGAGGAGTAGAACTTGAGCGCGTTGCCGCCGGTGGTGGTCTCGGGCGAGCCGAAGACGACGCCGATCTTCATGCGGATCTGGTTGATGAAGATGACCGAGGCGCCGTTGCGGCTGACCACCGCCGTGAGCTTGCGCAGCGCCTGCGACATGAGGCGGGCTTGCAGGCCCATGTGCTGATCGCCCATCTCGCCCTCGATCTCGGCCTTGGGCACCAGCGCCGCCACCGAGTCGATGACCACCAGGTCCACCGCGCCGCTGCGGACCAGCGTCTCGGCGATCTCCAGCGCCTGCTCGCCCGTGTCGGGCTGCGAGATCAGGAGCTCGTCGATCTTCACGCCGAGCTTGCGGGCGTAGGAGACGTCGAGCGCGTGCTCGGCGTCGATGAAGGCCGCGACGCCGCCCGCCGCCTGCACCTGCGCGATGGCGTGCAGGGTCAGCGTGGTCTTGCCGCTCGACTCCGGCCCGTAGATCTCGATGACGCGGCCGCGCGGATAGCCGCCGCAGCCGAGGGCGAGATCGAGGCCCAGGGAGCCCGTGGGAATGACCTCTACCTTCTGCGGCTCGGCGCCTTCGCCCAGACGCATCACCGCACCTTTTCCAAACTGCTTCTCGATGGCGCCGATGGCGGCCGCCACGGCCTTCAGCTTCTCTGACAGCTTGCTCATTTCTTCTCCTTCAGGTTTGTGCCGGGCCCCGTGCCCGGCTTGGGGTTCTCGCCGGGCAAGGCGCCCGGAGACTTGTGCGCTGCCGCGTGCCGCGCGATCTGCAGGGCCGAGACGCCGCCGCTGATGCGGCCTTCGACTGCCTTGTCCAGGCAGCGCAGCTCCGCGGCTTCGTTGATCTGTTCCTCGTGGACGAGCCTCGAGCCCTCGAGGTCGGCGATGGTGCGGGCGACCTTGAGGATGCGGTCGTGGGCCCGCGCCGAGAGCCGCTTCATGTCGATGAGGCCGCCCAGCCAGGCGCGCGCGGTCTCTGTCGGTGCGCAGAGCTCGCGCAGGGCCGCGCCGCGAAGCTGCGCGTTGCAGTGCACGCCGGGCAGGTTGGCGTAGCGGGACTGCTGCAGCGCCCGGGCGCGCTGGACGCGCTCACGCACCGTCGCGGACTTTTCGCCTTCGGGGGCGCCGGCGAGAGTGCGGGCGGCGAGCGCGGGCGCCTCGATGTGCAGATCGAAGCGGTCGAGGATGGGCCCGGAGATGCGGCGGCGGTAGGCCTCCTTCGCCAGGATGGTGCAGTGGCAGCGCTCCGGATTGGCGTCTGATGAATGGCCGCAAGGACAGGGGTTCATCGCCGCGATGAGCATGAAGCGCGCGGGCAGCGTGAAGCTGCCCTGGGCGCGGACGAGCGTGACCTCGCCGTCTTCGAGCGGCTGGCGCAGCGCCTCCAGCGCGGCGCGGCTGTACTCTGGAAGCTCATCGCAAAAAAGAGTTCCCCATGAGGCCAGCGAAACCTCGCCCGGACGGAGCGGATTGCCGCCGCCGATGAGTCCCGGGACCGAGATGGTGTGGTGCGGCGCCCGGAACGGCGGCTCGGTCAGCAAGCCTTGGTGCGGCTTGAGCCGCCCGGCGATGGACCAGATGGACGTCGCCTCCAGCGCCTCTTCGAACGAGAGCGGCGGAAGGATGCTGGGGACCCGGCGCGCGAGCATGGTCTTGCCCGCGCCCGGCGGACCGACCAGGAGCGCGTTGTGGCCGCCGGCAGCCGCGATCTCGAGCCCGCGTTTGCAGAGCGACTGTCCCCGCACGTCGCTCAGGTCGAGCGAGTCTCCCGTGGAGTGGCTGGACCGCGGAGGCAGCGCCGGCTCGCGCAAGCTGAGGCCCGCATAGATCTCCGCCGCCTCGACCAGCGTGCGCGCGCCGAAGACGCGCAGGCCCTGCACCAAAGAGCCTTCGCTGGCGTTCTGCTCGGGCACGATGAGGCGCTCGAAGCCGAGACGGCGCGCCTCGAGCGCGATGGGCAGCACGCCGCGCGCCGGCAGCAGATCTCCCGAGAGCGCGAGCTCGCCCACCAGCAGCGCCGGACGATCGATGGGCGGCAACAGCCCCGCCGCGCCGAGGATGCCGACCGCGATGGCCAGATCGAACGACGGACCCTCTTTGCGCAGATCGCCCGGTGCCAGATTAGCCGTGATCTTTTTCTGCGGCAGCTCATAGCCGCTGTTGCGCAGGGCCGTGAGCACCCGCACGCGCGCGTCGATGCAGGCGTGGTCGGGCGCGCCGACGAGGTGGAAGCCGGGCAAGCCGAGCGCGAGGTCGACCTGTACTTCGACGAGCCGCGCGGAGGCTCCGACGATTGCCGCGCTGTGGAGAGTTGAATGCACGGACGGGTGCATTGCGAGCCGCGTGCCGAACTCTCTGCGAGGGAACTCATGAGATCACTGGTCTCATTTTGGGTCAAGGTCAACCAGAATGGGACCAGGGCCAGGATGCGGGACGCGGCACTAC
Source organism: Myxococcales bacterium (assembly GCA_036271755.1). Taxonomy (GTDB): domain Bacteria; phylum Myxococcota; class Myxococcia; order Myxococcales; family 40CM-4-68-19; genus 40CM-4-68-19. The sequence goes on from DATBAA010000268.1 coordinate 4,495, forward strand.
GGCGTCAGGCCAGCATCCAATCCCCAAGCGGGGACTGCGCTTCGACGTACGACACCTGCTTCAGGGATCACACTGCCAGATGCGTGCCGGACTTTCCGCAGAGGAAGGCCGGTCTCATTTTGGGCGCGAATCCGAGTTGCCTGCCCAAAATGAGACCGGTCAGGATTCAATCCAGAAAGCGGCTCAGCAGCCGTAAGAGCCAGTGCGAGCCCAAACGCTCGCGCTCGGCGACTTCCCGCGCGATGGCCTCGCCCAACGCGCGCTGGTCTGCCTCGAGCGACTTCTGGTGCTCGGCCTCTACCGCGCGAGTCGCTTCCGCCTCGGCATGCCGCCGCGCCCAGAGCTGCTCGTTGAAGGCGTGCACGGCCGGCGTGTCGAGCCGCACGCTGCAGTTGATGCACTTCAAGGCGAAGCGGCCGTTGTCGGCCTCGCACGACGGACAGCGCAAGAACGGCTGCTCGCCATGATCGGGCGAGAGCTGCAGCTCCGGCGGCTCGAACCGGCCCGGCGTGACGACACCGTGCTTTTCGCCGGACACCGGCACCTGGTCATTGGCTGCTCCGGAGAAGCGGCCGGGCGTCACCACCTCATGCGCCGGCGCGTCCCCCGGCTTGCGCCGCTTCTCCAGGTTGAGAAAGCGAGTCAGCCGCCCCGCCATTTACGACGCCGGCCGCGTGCGCCGCTTGGCCCAGTCCCGCAGCCGCGCGATCTCCTCGGACATGGTCGCCGAGAGCGGAAACGTCTCGCCCAGCGCGCGAATCACGTGCGCCTGCGAGAGCTGCGCGCTCTCGGCAAACGCCGAATAGAGCGCCGCGATGATCGACTGCTCGATCTCCGAACCCGAGAAGCCCTCGGCCCCGACCGCCAAGGCGTCCAGGTCGAACAGGGCCGGGTCGCGCTGCCGCTGCGTGAGATGGATGCGGAAGATCTCCCGTCGCTCTGCCGCGCTGGGCAGATCGATGAAGAAGAGCTCGTCGAAGCGGCCCTTGCGCAAGAGCTCGGGCGGCAGCACGTCGATGCGGTTGCAGGTGGCCACCACGAAGACCGGCGCGGTCTTCTCCTGCAGCCAGGTGAGCAGGGTCCCGAAGACGCGCGCCGACACGCCCGAGTCGGTGACCTGCCCGGTCGAGCCCGACAAGCCCTTCTCGATCTCGTCCAGCCAGAGCACGGTCGGCGCCACGCTCTCCGCCACGTTGATGGCGCGCCGCAGGTTCTCCTCGGACGAGCCGATGAACGACGAGAAGATGCGCCCCAGATCGAGCCGCAAAAGAGGCAGCGCCCACTGGTTGGCGATGGCCTTCGCGGTCAGGCTCTTGCCGCAGCCTTGCACCCCCAGCAGCAGAACGCCTTTGGGCGCCGGCAGCCCGAACCCGCGCGCGGCCTCGCCAAACGCGCTGCTGCGGTTGTCGAGCCAGCGCTTCAAGTCGCCCATGCCGCCGACGTGGCGCAGGTCCTCGTCGACGTTGACGAACTCGAGCAGCCCGCTCTTGCGCACCACCTGCCGCTTCTCCTCCAGGACCAGCCGGATGTCGTTCTTGTCGAGCACGCCGTCGTTGGCGATGGCCTTGGCAAAAGCGTTCTCCGCCTCGGAGAGCGTCAGGCCCTGCGCGGCCTTGATCAGCTGCTCGGCCTGCT